>DATDFH010000619.1:0-6635 GCA_036522715.1 Verrucomicrobiia bacterium | reverse complement strand
ACGGCAGGAACAGCGCGATGACGATGCTGCCGACGACGACTGCCAGAAACACGATCATGATCGGCTCGAGCAGCGAGGTCATGGCGGAGACCGCGTTGTCCACTTCATCGTCGTAGGTGTCGGCGATCTTCATCAACATCTCCGGCAGGGCGCCGGTTTGTTCGCCGACGTCCACCATGCTGATGACCATTGGCGGAAACACACCCGAAGCCTCCAGCGGCGCGGTGATTGTTTCGCCTTCCTTCACACTTTCATGCACGGCTGCGACGGCCTCACCGACGATGACGTTGCCGGAGGTTTCCTTGACGATGGTCAGGGCCTGAAGGATCGGGACGCCGCTGCTGATCAAGGTGCCCAGCGTCCGCGTGAAGCGCGCGATGGAAACCTTGCTGATGACCGGGCCAGCCACGGGCACGTTGAGCTTGAACCGGTCATAAACGCGCCGGCCCACCCGTGTGCCGATGAAAATCTTGAACCCGACGACCAGCACGGCCAGGACGCAGACGGTGATGATGAAGTGGTTTGCAATGGCATCACTGATCGCCAGCACGAACAGCGTGAACCCCGGCAGGCTGGCGCCTTCGAGCATATCGGCGAAGATTTCCTTGAACTTCGGGACCACGACGACCATCAGCACGCCGAGAATCACGACGGCGACGAAAATGACGGCGCACGGATAGAACATCGCCGCGATGACCTTGCCCTTGATCTTCTGCGCCTTCTCCATGAACTCGGAGAGACGGTTGAGGACGACTTCCAACACGCCGCCGAGTTCGCCGGCCTTGACCATGTTAACGAACAGGCGGTTGAAGACTTTGGGGTGCTGCGCGAGCGCCTCGGAAAACGTGCTGCCGCCTTCGATAGAAGTCCCGAGCTGGTTGATGATGTCCTTGAGCGTGACGTTGCGTTCCTGCTTTTCGAGGACGCGCAACCCGCGCAACAACGGCAGGCCGGCATCGACCAGCGTGGCCAGCTGGCGCGTGAACACGGTCAACACTTTGGGCTTCACCCGGCCGCTGAGGCCGGGAATCTTGATCTGGATCTGGAGCAGGCTCCGCTTCTTGCCGTCCCCGGCCTTGGCCGCCGGCTTGCCCTTGTCCTTCTTCGCGGTCCGGGCCTTGGTCTTGTCCAGTTCCACCACTTTCGTGGGGAAGAACCCCATCTCCTTCAGTCGGGTGATGGCTTCGTTCTGGCTGCCGACCTCCAAGGTCCCCTTCGTCTCCTTGCCACGGGAGTCCATGGCGACGTATTGAAACTTGGGCATAGGGGGACTCGCGGTTAAGTGTATTTCAAGATTTCTTCGACGGTTGTATCACCATCGAAAATGCTGCGCAAGCCGTCTTCCCGCAAAGTCACAAGGCCCAGTTCGACCGCCTTTTGCCGCATTACTACTGTCGGCGCGCGCTCGTTGATCAACGTCCGGACCGGGTCGGAAATCACCAGCAACTCGAAGATGCCCTTGCGGCCCTTGTAGCCCGTGTCGTTGCAGTTGGAGCAACCGCGCCCGTAGTAGAACACCTTGTCGCCGATGTCGTGCGGTGAAAGGTTCAACAGGCCCAACTGATTCTCCGTCGGCTCGAACGGCGTGCGGCAGCGCTTGCAAATCGTGCGGACCAGACGCTGAGCGAGCACCGCCATCAGCGTGGACGAAATCAGGAACGGCTCCACACCCATGTCGATCAACCGCGTCACCGCGCCGGCGGCGTCGTTGGTGTGCAGCGTGCTCAACACCAGATGGCCGGTCAGCGACGCCTGGATGGAAATCTGCGCCGTCTCCAGGTCGCGCATTTCGCCCACCATGATGATGTCGGGGTCCTGGCGGAGGAACGAGCGCAACGCCTTGCCGAAAGTCATGCCCAGCGCCTCGTTGACCGCGACCTGCATGATGCCTTCGATGTCGTATTCGACCGGGTCCTCGGCGGTGAGCAGCTTCGAGTCGATGGTGTTCACCCGTCGCAGCGCGGAATACAGCGTCGTGGTTTTCCCCGAACCCGTCGGCCCGGTGACGATGAAAATGCCGTTTGGCTGCTGGATCGCCTCGGTGACGTAATCGAACATCGGCTTTGGAAAGCCCAGCGATTCGACCTCGAGGTTCACCGCGGAACGGTCGAGCACGCGCAGCACCACTGATTCGCCGAATTGCGTCGGCAGCGTCGAGACGCGCATGTCCACCGGCCGGCCGGCGATCGCGAAATTGATGCGCCCGTCCTGCGGCAAGCGGCGCTCGGAGATGTCGAGATTCGCCATGACCTTGATGCGCGAGGTCACCGGCAGGGCCAGATGTTTGGGCGGCGGCGCCATCTCGTAAAGCGCGCCGTCCACGCGGTAACGAATCTTGAACTCATCCTCGAACGGCTCGAAGTGAATGTCGCTCGCGCGATCCTTGATCGCCTGGTGCAACACGAGATTGACGAAGCGCACGATCGGCGCCTCGTTGGCCAGATCGTTGACATCGAACGTGCCGGCCGCCGCTTCCTGGACCTCGTGCGCAATTTTCTCGTCGGTCCCGAGGTCCTTGAGCATGTCGGCGACGTTTTCGTCCTCGTCGCCGTAAAGGCGATTGATGGCCTGCTCAATCGCAATTGGATCAGCGACGACTACCTGGACTTCCTTGCCGATGGCGTAGCCGAGTTCGTCCACCTTCGACGGATCCATCGGATCGGCGAGCGCGACCTGGACGGTGTTGCCGTACACCGCGACGGGCAGGGCCTGGTGCATCCGCGCCATCGTCGATGAAATGACCCGCAGCACGTCGGGGTCGATTTGCTTGTCGCGGAGCTCGACGACCTGCGTGCCCAATTGATCAGCGATGAGCTGCAACTGCGTCTCCTGATCCATCAGCCCGAAGTCGGCGAGGATCTGGCGGATGGGCTTGCCGCTGCGGTTGTGCTCCTCGACCACCTCCTCAAGCTGGAGGTCGTCGATCAAACCCTGCTGACGGATCAGCGACAGCAGCGGATCGGTGTAGGCATCAGCCATGTTGGTTCAACGATTCAAGCCGTTCTATTTCTTCGCCGGCGCGGCGCCGCCGCCTTCGGGGCCGGCTTCCAGTTCCTTCAACTTCTGCACGATCGTCGTCGGATCTTGCGACTTCATGATGACTTCTTCCTTCGAGATCATGCCCAACTGGTATTTTTCGATGAGGAAACTATCGAGCGTCACCATGCCGAACTTCGCGCCGGTCTGGATGTCCGACTGGATGCGGAAAGTTTTGTTGTCGCGGATCAACGCGGCGATGGAGGGCGTGTTGATCATGATCTCAAAGATCGCCACCCGGCCCGGCTTGTCGATGCGCGGAATCAACAACTGCGAAATCACCGCCTGCATCACCGTCGAAAGCTGGATGCGGATCATCTCCTGTTGATTCACCGGGAAGGCGTTGACGATACGGTCGATCGTCTTGGCCGCGCCGGTCGTGTGCAGCGTGCCGAAGACGAGGTGGCCCGTTTCGGCCGCGGTGATCGCCGCCTCAATCGTTTCCAAATCACGCATTTCACCGACCAGGATGATGTCCGGGTCCTGGCGCAACACGCGCCGCAGCGCCTCGCCGAAGCTCGGCACGTCCACGTGGACTTCGCGTTGCGTGACCACGGCCTTCTTGTGTTTGTGGTAGTACTCGATCGGGTCCTCGATGGTGACGATGTGCGCATCGTCGCGCTCCTCGTTGATGACGTTGAGCATCGAGGCGAGGGTGGTGGTCTTGCCGGAGCCGGTCGGGCCGGTGACGAGGATCAGCCCGCGCGGTTTGTAGAGCAGTTCGCGCACGCTCGGCGGCAGGCCGATGGTGTCCATCGAAAGCAGCTTGCTGGGAATCTGGCGCAGCACCAAACCGTACTGGCCTTTCTCCTTGAACACGCTCACGCGGAAGCGCGCCAGTTCGCCAAACGCGAAGCCGAAGTCCGCGCCACCCTTCTCGCGCACCTGCTGGATCAAATCCTCCGAGGTGATGCTGCGCATCAGCTCCTCGGTGTCCTCGGTGCGCAGCAGCGGGCCTTCGACGCGGTTGAGGATGCCGTGCAGGCGGATGACCGGCGGCACGCCCACGCGCAGGTGCAGGTCCGAGGCGCCCTCGGTCACCACCAACTGCAACAAGTCGGACATCGAATACGACATAGGTTTCCCGGTTTCGGATTACGGATTACTCGTTACGCGTTGCGACTGGAGAAAGCGAGCTTTGGATTGGGTTGGGTCACGAGTGATGTGCAATGCGCAAGCCGCTCAATTCGCATCTCCAACCGTGGTGCGGATGACTTCCTCGGCCGTGGTAAGCCCGGACACGACTTTGCGCGCGCCGTCTTCGCGCAACGTGCGCATGCCCATTTCCCGCGCGCGCGCGCGCAACACGTTCGACGGCACCCGTTCGTTGATCAGTTTGCGCACCTCGTCGTCGATGACGAACATCTCGAAAATTCCCATGCGCCCGCGATGCCCGCTCTTGTTGCAATCGGGACAACCCTTGCCCTTGCGATAATTGGCATTCTCGACCGTCGCCGGGTCGATGCCGAGCATTGCCAGTTCGGCGTCGGGCGGCACGTGCGGCGCGGTGCAACGCTTGCAGACCTTGCGGACCAGCCGTTGCGCAATCAGCGCGCGGGTGGAGGACGCCACGAGGAAGGGCTTCACGCCAATGTCCACCAGGCGCGTGACCGCGCTCGGCGCGTCGTTGGTGTGCAGCGTGGAGAAAACCAGGTGGCCCGTCAGCGAGGCGTTGATCGCAATCGACGCCGTCTCCAGGTCGCGGATTTCGCCGAGCATGATGATGTTGGGCGCCTGGCGGAGCATCGAACGCAGCGCCGCGGCAAAGGTCATCCCGATAGCCTCGCTGACCTGCACCTGATTGATACCAGCGAGGACATACTCCACCGGGTCCTCCACCGTGATGATCTTGCGGTCAGGGCGGTTGATGTAATTGAGGCACGCGTAGAGCGTCGTGGTCTTGCCGGAACCCGTCGGGCCGGTGACGAGAATGATCCCGTCGGGCAGGCCGATGAGCCGCTCGAATGTCTGCTGGTCGTCGGTGAAGAAGCCCAGCTCGGCAAGACCGAGCTTCAAGCCCTCCTTGTCGAGAATACGCATCACGATGCTCTCGCCGTGATTGGTCGGCAGGCACGACACGCGCAGGTCGATGGCCTTGCCGCCGATCTGCATTTGAATGCGCCCGTCCTGCGGGACGCGATGCTCGGCGATCGACATGTTTGCCTGAATTTTCAGGCGCGCGATGATCGAGGCCTGCAGCCGCTTGGGCGGACTTTTCATCTCGTGCAACATGCCGTCGATGCGGTAGCGCACGCGGAAACTCTTGTTCAGCGGCTCGAGGTGAATGTCCGACGCGCGCGCCTTGAAAGCCTCGACGATGATGCCGTTGACGAGCCTGATGATCGGCGCATCGGCGTCCACCGCGGCGCCGTCGTCCATCGTGTCCATCTTGCCGAGCTGGCCGATCTCGACTTCACCCTCGGTGATGTCCTGGATCATCTTGCTGACCGAATCGTCGCTCGCGCCGTAGTAACGCGCGATGGCAGTGTCGATCTCCTCGTCGGTCGCCACCACCGGGTCGATGTCCACCTGCAGCAGATGGTGCAGACTGTCGAGCGTGCCGAGGTCGGAGGGGTCGCTCAAAGCGACGGTCAGCTTGGTGCCGTGCTTATAGACTGGAACGACGCGGTACTTCTTGGCGATGTGGCGCGGGACGGCCGAGATGACTTCATCGGCCAGCCGGATTTCGCCCAGCTCGATGACCTCCACACCGAATTGCGCGGCCTTGGCCTGCGTGACATCCCGCGGCCGGATGAATTTCTTCGCGACCAGCAGATCGACGACGCCCTCGCCGGTGCTGCCGGCGTCGGCGCGGATTTCCTCGAGCTGGGGATGAGTCACCAGCCCCATATCAACGAGGGTATCGACCAGGTAATCGTCTTTGGCAGCCACCGCGTGTGCCTTGGGTTTGGGTTTGTTGTTCGGGAAAACTCTATCGGCGCAAGAATCCAATTGTCAAACGTGGATCAGACAGGGCGGGAGGATTCGACATGGCGAGCGAATGAGCGGCGCGTCGAACAATGCGGCCATCAAGCCACGGTTCGTTTCGCGCCAGCCGGACGCGCCGGTGCCAGCCGATCGATCCACTTCAGCAACTCATCCATCCGGACCGGTTTGGCGAGGAAGGGCATGCCGCCGATGATCCCGTGGTGGTCTTTCACTTCCTCTTTGCGCACGCTGCCCGTCAGGAAAATCACCGGTGTCTTCGCCAGCGCCGCGTCGGCCTTCATCTCGGCGGCGATGTAGCCGCCGTCGATCTCCGGCATCATCACGTCGAGGACGACCACATCGGGCTTGAACTTGCGCATCACGGCCAGCGCCTGCCCCGCTTGGTTTTCGACGCGCACCAAAAAATCGCCCGCCGCTTCAAGCTGCTGTCTCAGCAACCGGGAGAGACTGACGTTGTCGTCAACGACCAGAATCTTTCGCTTCGTCATGGCTGGCCTCGCCTTCGGGCGCACGCATCACCGAACTTCCTCCGGCAAAACCGATCTGCGTTTGCTCAAAAGCCGCGCCGGATCGGGCCGGAAAACTTTGGTGCATCCGCCTGGAGTTGAACCAGGAACCTTCTGATCCGTAGTCAGATGCTCTATCCAATT
>DATDFH010000618.1:0-5898 GCA_036522715.1 Verrucomicrobiia bacterium | reverse complement strand
GCGTGATTTCATCGCCCGCCACCGCCCGCCGCAATCGCTCGCCGAATTGCTCGCGCGCAAGGAACGCCACTTCGACGCCCTGCTCCGCACCGAGGAACCGATCTTCAGCGGCCTGGAGGAACTGCTGGAAAAGGCCGCCCAACGCTTCCTGCTCGGCCTGGCTTCCGGCTCGCGCCACCCGACGATCAACTCCGTGCTCGCGCTGCGAAATCTCCGCCGCCACTTCCGCGCGATCGTCAGCTCCGAGGACGTCCCGCGCGGCAAACCCGCCCCCGACATCTTCCTGCGCACCGCGCAACTCCTCGGCGCCGAACCCGCGCGCTGCTGCGTGGTCGAGGATTCCGCCGCGGGCGTCGTGGCCGCGCGCGCCGCCGGCATGACCGTCATCGCCATCACCAACTCGCTCCCCGCCGAAAAACTCGCGCACGCCCATCACGTCGTCGCCACGCCCGCGGAGATCGAACGCCTGATCTTCAAGCGCTGACTCGCGACTAGGTCATCAACTCTCGCAAGTCCTTCGCCAACGCGCGCACGTCCTCCTCAGTCGTGTCCCACGCGCACATGAAGCGGCAGCCGCCCTCGCCGATGAAGGTGTAAAACCACCACCCGCGCGCCAAGAGGCCGTCGATCACGCGGCGCGGGAGTTCGACGAACACGGCGTTGGCCTGGCGCGGGAAAAGAATTTTGGCGCCGGGTATTTTCACCACCTCGTCATGCAACAGCGCGGCCAAGCGATTGGCGTGCGCGGCGTGCTTGAGCCACACGCCATTCTGCAACATCCCCACCCAGGGCGCCGAGAGGTAGCGCATCTTCGAGCAGAGCTGCCCGGCCTGTTTGCAGCGATAGTCGAATTCCTTCGCCAGTTCGAGGTCGAAGAACACCACCGTCTCGCCGATGGCGAGGCCGTTTTTGGTGCCGCCGAAGCAGAGCACATCCACGCCCGCCTCCCACGTGATCGCGCGCGGCGCGACGCCGAGCGAGGCGACGGCGTTGGCGAAACGCGCGCCGTCCATGTGGATTTTCAGCCCGCACTTGCGCGCCACGGCCCAGATGGCCTTCAACTCGTCGGGCGAATAGACGGTGCCGACCTCAGTGGCCTGCGTGAGCGAGAGCGCGTGCGGCTTTGGGTAATGGATGTCCGACCGGGCCTTGACCATCTGCTCGACGCCGGCGGGTTGGACCTTGCCGTTGTCGCCGGTGAGCAGGAGAACCTTGGTGCCGTTGGAAAAAAATTCCGGCGCGCCGCACTCGTCCTTCTCGATATGCGCCAGCTCGTGACAGAGGATGCTGTGGTACGACTGGCACATCGACGCGAGCGAAAGGGAGTTGGCCGACGTGCCATTGAAGACGAAGAATACCTCGCAGCTCGTCTCGAAGAGATCGCGGATGAGGTCGGTGGCGCGCTGGGTCCACGGGTCTTCGCCGTAGGCGCGGGCGTGGCCGTGGTTGGCCTCCTCCATCGCGGCCCAAGCCTCGGGGCAGACGCCGGCGTAGTTGTCGGAAGCGAACTGTCGGCGGGAAAGCGGAGCGGCGTTGGCCATGCGCGCAGTTAGCCAAGGAAGGGGCGAAGTGCAAAGCTCAAAGGCGCGGATTCCATCAGCTTCGTAGCAACCGGACGACGCTCTACTTCATCAAATGTTCGCGCAGAAAAAGAATCATGCTGAGAAACTGAAAGTCCGCATTGCTCTTCTTCGCGAATCCGTGGCCTTCGTCCTTCGCCATCAGATACCACGCCGTGCCGCCATTGCTGCGGATGGCCTTCACCATCTGCTCGGCCTCGGTCACGGGCACGCGCGGGTCGTTGAAGCCCTGCACCACGAAGAGCGGTTTGGTAATCTTCTTCACGTTGTTCAGCGGCGAGATTTTCTCCAGGTGCTCGCGCATCGCCGGGTCACGCTCGTCGCCGTACTCGGCGCGGCGCAGGTCGCGGCGGTAGTCCTGTGTGTTCTTCAGGAAGGTCACAAAGTGCGAGATGCCCACGACATCCACCGCACACCGCAGGCGGTCGCTGAAATGCGTCATGCTCGCCAGCACCATGTAGCCGCCGTAACTGCCGCCATAGACGGCGATGCGCGCGCCGTCGAACCGCGCGTCGCGCTTCACCCAGTCGATGAACGCGCCGACGTCCTTCACGGTGTCCTCGCGTTTGAAGCCGTTGTCGAGCTGCAGAAAAGTTTTCCCGTAACCGTCTGAGCCGCGCACGTTCGGGTAGAGCAACACGACGCCGAGTTCGTTGAGGAAATAATTGTTCCGCGCCTGAAAGATCGGCCGAGACTGGCTCTCCGGCCCGCCGTGAATCGAGATCACCACCGGCCGCGGCCCCGAAAACTTCCGCGCATCCGGCCGATAAAGAAAGCCGCTGATCTCCAGTCCGTCGAAACTCTTCAACTTCACCAGCTCCGGCTCGACGAACCTCGATGGATCCAATCCGCCGGTTTCGCTCTCGGTCCAGCGCGCGACCTTGCCGGTCTTGAAGTCGAGCGAGTAAACATCCGTCGGCGAACGCGCGGAACTGAGGTTGAAGGCAAGCTCGCGCCCGTTCTCGTGCCACGCCAGACCGGAGATCACACCCAGCGGCAGCCAGGGCACGGGCAATTCGCGGCCGCTTCGCAGGTCGAGCAAGTGCAGCCGGCTCGCGCCCGCTTCGTTCGACACGAACGCAATTGTTTTGCCGTCGGACGACAACTCAAACTCCTCGATGTCCCAGTTGAGACCCTTGGTCATCGGTCTGTGGTCGCCAGTTGCGATGTCCACGCGCATGAGGCGCTGAAATTCCGAGTCCTTGTCGGTCGTGACGAACACCGACTTGCCGTCCGCCGCGAAGCGCGCGTGGCCGTATGACACCTTCGCGCCGCTGCGGCGGGTGAGCGGAATCAATTCGCCGGTCCGCGCGGCGACAATGTGCAAGTAACTCTCGTTGATCGAAACGTATTCGAGCAGAAGCAGCTTCCAGTCATTGCTCGACCAGTCAGCAACGGACCATCCACCACTGTTGACCTGCGCGACCAGCCGACTCGACTTCGGGTCCGCCGGATTCATCACGTAGATGTCGGAGTCCTTGCCGTTGCGGCGCGTGGAAGTGTAGGCAATCCAGCGGCCGTCGCGCGACCAATGCGGGCCCGAGTTGCGCGACTTGCCGTCGGTCAGCAGCGTCGCGCGCCCCTCGCCGAGATCGAGCCGGTAGTTCTGGTAGAACTCCCCGCCGCCGGTGTCCTGCGAAAAGACGATGAACTCGCCGTGCTTGCGCTGGAACGAACCGCCCGCGACCGGCTCCGGATAAAATGTGAGCTGCCTCCGCGCGCCCTCGGGCTGCTTGACCAGGTGCAACTGCGCCGTGTTCCCGAAGCGCGTCGAGATGAGTATCTCTCGTCGCTGTGGATGCCACGAATTGAAGCTCGCGCTGCGGAATTCGAGGTAGCGCCCAACGTCCGCGCGCAGTTCGGGCGTGATCGGCGGAACGCCTTCGACGACAAGGTTCGCAGGAACGTCCGCGGCACCAGCGGTGGACGCGAGACAGAGGAGTCCCGCGGTAACGAATCTCGAAATCCGAACTTCGAAGTCCAAAAGTAATCCGAATGACGAACTCCAAATGATCGAACCGGCGGCGCGCGGTTTTGAACTTCGGGCTTTGAGTTTCGGATTACCTTCGGACTTCGGGTTTCGAGGTGCGGATTTCATGTCTCGTTCATCGGCTGAAGATCCGTTCCAACCCATGCAGCCGGTCCAGCAGCCGCGCCGGATCGAACAGCGGCCCGCGTTTCAGTTGCCGTTCGAGATCGAACTGCATCGCCACGCCGACGGTGTTCGCGCCGCGGCCACCATCGCGGATCGCGCTGAAGCCGTGCGCATAGCCGAGCGAAATCTGCCAGATGCCACTGGACGATTGATACGCGACTCCACCGCCGAGACCCGAATGCCAGTTGCCGGGTTGACCGAGACCCGGGAGATAATCGACAACCGCCGTGCTGCCGAAGAGGCTGAGGCTCCAGCTTTTCGACGCGCCCAGCGGCACGAGATATTGCCCGCCCAGCAGCGCGAAGCGGCTGGCAGAAATTTCCTGGAAATAGTAGCCTGGCAACGCCAGCGGAAATTCCGATGCCAGCGGCAACAACGCGCCGAGTCGATACGCACTGAACCGGTCGGCATCCGCGCTGACGCCCGCCGTGAGGCTGAATTCCAGGTGATGCTTCAACTCCGGGAAGGTGTAGTTCAACAACGCGCGGCCCCAGAAGAGGTGCGAGTCCGTCTGCACTTCCCGGTCGCCGGCGAATCCATACCGGCCGTCGCCAGTGCGGAATTGCCCTTCGTACCAGACCGAAACTTCCATCGCCAACTTCGGCATGAGCAGCGGCTCGCGTCCACCCCACCGCAATCCGGTGCGAACTGCGAAGGTCGCGCGATCGTCCGGCAGGCGGAAGGTCGGATCGGTCTTGTCGTCGGTTTCGTAAATTGAGTAGCGGGCCGCGCCGCGCAGGATGAAGTTCAACGGGATTTCCTGCCGCGGATTCAGCCGGTGGTAAAGGCTCGCCGACACTTCGCCGCCGTGGCCGGTGAACGATTCGTTCTCCCGGAAAACTCCGCCGTGAATCTCGTTGTAGCTGTCGGCAAACCCACCGCCCGCCAGCCCCACGGCGAAATCCGTGTTCTCGCCCAGCAGATGACGGAAGCCCAGTTCGCCGTCCACGTAGATGGGCGCGACGGCCAGGCGCAGCGTCTGGTTCGTGCGCGGGAAATCCGGCTCGTTCCAGTAGAGGTAGGCGTACGCCGCCACCGGCCCGTGGCCCTCGAACGGCAGGTTGTAACCGACCTGGACGAGCTTGCGTTTCTCAGGATCAATCTGCGCGTGCGCCTGGGTCGCGACGACACAACAAGCCGCCAGGAGAAAAATCTGAACGCCGCGCAAATTCATCGCGCGTTCGTAACGAATGCCCCAATCAGCGGCAAGAAGGAACGCCACAGAATTTTTCCTTCATCCTTCCACCTTCCTCCTTCATCCTTCCCCCATGCCGCTCGCGCGAAAACTTCTCCATACCCGCTACCGGGTGAACGACCTCGAAAAGACCGTCAACTTTTACAAGACCGTCCTCGGCCTTGAAGAAGTGCGCCGGCACAAATCGCCGCGCGGCTCGGAACTCACCTTCCTCAAGGCGCCCGAGAGCGAGGAGACGATTGAGCTTTGCTTCTTTCCCAACAGCGGCCCGGTGCAGGTGCAGCCCGATCTCACGCACCTCGCCTTCGAGGTGGACAGCCTCGATGAGTTCGGCCGGCACCTCGCGAAGCTGGGCCTGAAATTTTCCGACGGCCCGACCAAGTCATCGAGCGGCAGCGTTTTCGCCTTCATCGACGCGCCGGAGGGTTACGAGATCGAATTGATCCAGGGCGCGAAACAACCCGGCGCCGGCGGCTATTGAACAGTGCAGAGCGAACTCTTCGCCCCAAGCGCGATTACGCACTTCGCCGGCAAACGGGCGATTGCCGAGGAACTGTCCGCGTTCCGTGATTTCGGCACGACCACTGAGATCGCTTCCATCGAAATCCCAACGAGGCCGGCGGTTCCCGTCTTCCTCAACGAGTTCTGGACCGCGAAGCAGTGCGCCGCGCACAGCCTGCACGAGGTCAGTTACCGCGCGTGCTTCAAGCCGCAACTCCCGCGCTTCTTCATCGAGCGGCTCACCCGGCCCGGCGACCGCGTGTATGACCCGTTCATGGGCCGCGGCACCACGCTCATCGAAGCCGCGCTGCTCGGCCGTGCGCCGCTGGGCTGCGATCTCAATCCGCTCTCGACCATCCTCGTCGGCGCGCGTTTGCATCCGCCCACGCAGGAGCAGATCGCCACGCGGCTCGCGAAGCTCGACCTCACACGCGCGGCCGAACAACCCGCAGACCTGCTCGTCTTCT
>DATDFH010000617.1:0-2195 GCA_036522715.1 Verrucomicrobiia bacterium | reverse complement strand
CAAATCACCAGCCGGAGGATCAATTCCCGCATGAACCCAGGCTCGATGTCGCGATGCTTCCAATAGAGCGGCGTCGTCACGCCGTTGACCTCGGCGTTGCGGCAATATTTCTTGAGCATCCCGATCGGCGAAAAGCGTTTGCCCAGACCGTGGAGATGCTCGACGAGCACGCCCGCGTCGCGAATCTCGCCCTGTTCGAGCAGACGCACCCGCAGATCGAACTGCTCGCCGCCAAGGGCGAAGTGTTCCACGTCGAACCCGCCGATCCGCTCATACACTTCGCGCCGCACGGCGTTGAACTTGTCGTCGAACTCGTTTTCGTCCCGTTTGCCGAGATGCCGCGCGTGAAAGACCTGGCCCCAGAAATCGTAGGCCGCGAACTCCGCGTCGGCCTGCACCTCGGTGAAGGATGTCGCCACCACCTCGGGATCACCGAAGGTGGCCACGACCTTCTTCAACGCATGCGTGTCGCGGATTCGCACATCCGACTGCATGAACAGAAGGTAGGCGCCGCAGGCGACCTTGGCGGCGGCACTCCAACCGTCGGTCATGCCGTGGCTCTCGGGCGGCAGCGCCATCACGCTCACGGCGGCTTTCTGGTTTAGCGCGTGTTGCCGGATGATCTCGGCCGAATTGTCGGTCGAACACCCGTCGGCGAAGATCACCTCGAATGCGAAATCGGCTTCCTGAATCGCGAGACTTTCAAGCGCGAGCGGCAACGTCGGCGCCTCGTTCTTGCACGGGATCAGGATCGAGAGCAGCGGCTTCGACGCAGACGCGACGGTCTTGATCGAGCTTGAAGGTTCAGTCATGTGCCCGTGCGCGCTCACCGCATCTTGTTATCGAAGTCATAGAGCGGTTTCCCAAAGATCATCCCGCGCCAGTAAAAGAACACGTAGCAATACATGTAGGCCAGCCCGTAGAACGGCAGCAGCACCAGCCGCCAGTTCCGGATGTGGAGAAACGCCTTCTTCTGCCAGAGGACTCCGGCGGCCATCATCAGGAGCAGCGGCCAGGGAAAGAGTGCCGGAACAAAGCTCACCAGCGCCGCCACCGTGACGATCACGGTCTTGAGGAACTGGCGGATGACGGCGGGAAACTGGGTGATGTATTGCTCGCGGTATTTCATGAAGGCCGGCGCCACCGAACCGCTGACCTCGGCATTGCGACAGAATTTTTTCAGGATGCCCAACGGCGTGAAGTTCTTGCCGTAACCGTGGACGTGCTCCACCACCACGTTTGAGTCCACCACCCGGCCCAGTTTCACCAGGCGGCCGTTGAATTCGATGTCTTCGCCGGCGAGCGCGAACTTTTCGTTGTAGCCGCCCATCGCGTCGAACGTCTCGCGCGATACCGCGTTGAACTTCGTGTCGCCCGTGTGAGGCACGACCAGCCCGTACGCAAACGACTGATAGTGTTGTCCCCAGAAATCAAACTCGTGAAAATATTTCTCGGCATGAATCAGGGTGAAGTCGGTGCCGACCACGCCGGGCGCCTTCATGGCCTGAACGACCTTGTTGAGTGCCTGCGAATCCCGCACGCGGCAATCGGCCTGCATGAAGAGGATGATTCTCCCGCGCGACTGGCTCACCGCAACGTTCTTGCTGGTGGCCATGCCGCTTTGTGCGGGCGGCAGCTTGAGCATTTTTACGGGAACCTTTTTGGACAAGGGATGCTTCTCGACGACTTCCGCCGATTCGTCCGTGGAGCCGCCGTCGGCAAAAATCACCTCCATGGGAAAATCCAGCTCTTGCTCCAGCAAGCTGTCCAGCACCAGCGGCAGCGTGGGCGCCTCGTTCCGACACGGAATGATGACGGAAACCAGCGGCTCGCGTCCGCTGGCGGGGGCTTCTTCTGCGCGCCGCTCTGGTTCCATAAGGTTCAAGGCGCGGGAGAATCCACCGGGTCACCCTGGCGGGCAAGGGGAAATTCCACCCGGGACGCGATCAGGGCGTTCGCAGCCGGAAGAACTGCTGCGGCTCTGACGCGGGCAGCGTCACCACGTTGGACTGGCCCGCGACCGACGGCGGCGTGGCGACGTTCGTCCAATTGGCGACGCCCGCGACGCCGGCCAGCGATTCGAGCGTGAAGCCGGCGGCGGTGATCGGCCACGAGAGATCCACCGTGTCCGCGTTGCGCACGATCGACAATGTCGGCTTGTCGCCGTTGAGCGTCAGCACCGAATCTTCGAAGCT
>DATDFH010000616.1:0-10258 GCA_036522715.1 Verrucomicrobiia bacterium | reverse complement strand
GACTGCCCGGCTTCGTCGGGCGGGCCGGCGGAAATGGCCGTGGCCCAGTTGGAAATCGTCTGCGCCGGCGAATTGATCTGCACGAACTGATCCGGGCCTTTGACGAACGATGGCGGGTCGTTGACCGGCACAACGTTGATGGTGACGGTTGCCGTGGCGGAGTTGGTGATGCCGTCGCTGGCGCGGTAGGTGAAGCTGTCCAGGCCGTTGTAGTTCGTCGAGGCGAGGTAGGTGAACGAACCGTTGGTGTTCAGTGTGAGGGTGCCGTGCATCGGGCCGCTGACCAGCGCGGCGGTCAACGCGTCGTTGTCCACATCAGTGTCGTTGGAGAGCACACCGGGCGCGGCGATGGAGAGAAGATTGTCTTCCAATGCGTCGTAACTGTTGTTGCCCGCCACGGGCGCGTCGTTCACCGGCGTGACCGTGATCGTGACCGTGGCGGGCGCGGAATCCAGCGCGCCGTCGTTCGCCGTGTAGGTGAACGAATCGGCGCCGTGGAAATTCATCGCGGGCAGGTAGGTGAACGAACCGTTGGTGTTCAGCGTAAGCGCGCCGCGCGCCGGTCCCGTGACGAGCACGGCGGTGAGCGGGTCGTTGTCCACATCGCTGTCGTTGGCGAGCACGCCCGGCGCGGCCACAGTGAGGAGCGTGTCTTCCGGCGTCGTGTAGGAATCGCTCGCCGCAACCGGCGCGTCGTTCCCCGGCGTGACGGTGATCGTCACGGTGGCCGGCGCGGAATCCAGCGCGCCGTCGTTGGCCTTGTAGGTGAACGAATCGGTGCCGTTGAAATTCGTGGCCGGGCGATAGCTGAACGAGCCATTGGTGTTCAGTGTGAGCGTGCCGTGCGACGGGCCGCTGACGAGCAGCGCCTTCAAGACATCGCCGTCGACGTCGGAGTCGTTCGCGAGCACGCCCGGCACTGCGATGGTGAGCAGCGTGTCTTCCGCAGTGGTGTACGAATCGGCGGCGGCGACCGGCGCGTCGTTCGCCGGCGTGACGGTGATCGCGACGGTCGCGGCCGCGGAGTCCGCGAGGCCGTCATTGGCCTTGTAGGAGAATGAATCGGCGCCATTGAAGTTCGTGCCCGGGCGATAGCTGAACGAGCCGTTGGTGTTGAGCGTGAGCGTGCCATTCGTCGGACCGGACACGAGCACCGCGATAAGCGCGTCGCCGTCGATGTCCGAGTCATTCGCCAGCACACCTGGGGCGTTGACCGTGAGCAACGTGTCTTCCGCCGTGGTGTAGGCGTCGTTGGCCGCGACCGGCGGATCGTTGCCCGGCACAACGTTGATCGTCACGGTGGCGGGCGCGGAATCCAGTGCGCCGTCGTTGGCCTTGTAGCTAAACGAGTCCATGCCGTTGAAATTCGTCGCGGGCAGGTAGGTGAACGAGCCGTTGGTGTTCAGCGTGAGGGTGCCGTGGGCCGGGCCGGTGACGAGCGCGGCCGTGAGCGGATCGCCGTCCACGTCGCTGTCGTTCGCGAGCACGCCGGGTGCGGCGACGTTGAGCAACGTGTCTTCGTTGACCGAGTAAGCGTCGTTGGCAGCGACGGGCGGATCGTTGACCGGTGTCACGGTGATCGTGACTGTGGCCGCGGCGGAGTCGGCGACGCCGTCGTTGGCCTTGTAGGTGAAGTGGTCGGTGCCGTTGAAGTTCGTGTTCGGCCGGTAGCTGAAGGAGCCGTTGGTCCCGAGCGTGAGCGTGCCGTTGGTCGTCGTGCTCACCAGCAACGCGGTGAGCGGGTTCAAATCAATATCGCTGTCGTTGGCCAGCACACCGGGCGCGGCGATGACGAGCAAAACATCTTCGGGCGTCGCGTAGCTGTCGTTGGCGGCGACGGGCGGATCGTTCACCGGCGTGACCGTGATCGTGACCGTCGCGATGCCTGAGTCGGCGACGCCGTCGTTGGCCTTGTAGGTAAACGAGTCGGTGCCGTTGAAGTTCGTGTTCGGCCGGTAGCTCAACGAGCCGTTGGTGCCGAGGGTGAGCGTGCCGTTGGCCGGACCGGCCACGAGCAGCGCCTTCAACGGATCGCCGTCCACGTCGGTGTCGTTCGCGAGCACGCCGGGGCTGGCGACGACCAGCAAGGTGTCTTCGGCCGTTGTGTAAGCGTCGTTCGCCGCGACGGGCGGATCGTTGACCGGATTGACGGTGACGGTGACTGTGGCGACGCCGGAATCAGCGAGGCCGTCGTTCGCTTTGTAGGTGAACGAGTCGGTGCCATTGAAGTTCGTGTTTGGCCGATACGTGAAGGAGCCGTTGGTGTTCAGCGTGAGCGTGCCGTTGGTCGTGGTGCTCACCAGCACCGCTGTTAGCAGGTTCAAGTCTGCGTCGGTGTCGTTCGCCAACACTCCGGGCGCAGCCACGGTGAGGAGCGTGTCCTCGTTGACCGGGTAGGCGTCGTTCGCGGCCACGGGCGGATCGTTGACCGGGTTGACGGTGATGGTGACAGTCGCGACGCTGGAATCCGCCATGCCGTCGTTCGCCTTGTAGGTGAACGAGTCGATGCCGTTGAAGTTCGTGTTCGGCCGGTAAGTGAGCGAGCCGTTGGTGTTCAACGTGAGCGTGCCGTGCGCGGGCGCGGCGACGAGCAGCGCCTTGAGCGGATCGCCGTCCACGTCGCTGTCGTTGGCGAGCACGCCCGGCGCGGCGACGGTGAGCAAGGTGTCTTCATTGACCGAGTAGGCGTCGTTCGCGGCCACGGGCGGATCGTTCACCGGCGTCACCGTGATCATGACCGTGGCGAGCGCGGAACTGGCGAGGCCGTCATTGGCGGTGTAGGTGAAGCGGTCGAGGCCGTTGAAGTTCGTGTTCGGGCGATACGTGAACGAGCCGTTGGTGTTGAGCGTGAGCGTGCCGTTGGTCGTGGTGCTCACGAGTACTGCGGTCAACGGATCGCCGTCCACGTCGCTGTCATTCGCGAGCACGCCGGGCGTGGCGATCGCAAGCAACGTGTCCTCCGCCGTCGTGTAGGAATCGTTTGCGGCGACGGGCGCGTCATTCACCGGCGTCACCATGATCGTGACGGTCGCGACGCCCGAATCGAGAGCACCGTCGTTGGCCTTGTAGGTGAACGAATCGGTGCCGTTGAAATTCGTCGCGGGCCGGTAGGTGAACGATCCGTTGGTGGCGAGCGTCAACGTGCCGTGCGCCGGGCCGCCGACAAGAATTGCGGTGAGCGGATCGCCGTCCAGATCGGAATCGTTGGCCAGCACGCCGGGCGCGGCGACCGTGAGCAGCGTGTCTTCCGGCGTGGAGTAGCTGTCGTTCGCAGCGACCGGCGGGTCGTTGACGGGAAACACGGTGATCGTGACGGTCGCGGGCGCGGAATCGGCGGCGCCGTCGTTGGCCTTGTAGGTGAACGTGTCAGTGCCGTTGAAATTTGTCGCGGGCCGGTAGATGAACGAACCGTTGGTGTTCAGCGTGAGCGTGCCGTGCGCGGGTGCGGCGACGAGGATGGCCGTCAGCGGGTCGCCATCCACGTCGCTGTCGTTCGCGAGCACGCCGGCAGCGGCGACGGTGAGCAGCGTGTCTTCGTTGACGGAGTACGCGTCGTTCGCGGCGACCGGCGGGTCGTTCACCGGATTCACGGTGATCGAAACCGTCACGGGCGCGGAGTCGGCGAGGCCGTCATTGGCCTTGTAGGTGAAGCTGTCTGGGCCGTTGTAATTGGTCGCAGGCCGGTAGATGAACGAGCCGTTTGTGTTGAGCGTGAGCGTGCCGTGCGCCGGACCGTTGACGAGCACGGCGGTCAATGGATCGCCGTCCACGTCGCTGTCGTTGGCCAGCACGCCCGGAGCGGTGACGGTCAGCAGAGAATCTTCGTTGACCGAGAACGCATCGTTGGCCGCGTCGGGTGCGTCGTTCACCGGCAACACCGTGAGCGAAACGGTGGCCGGCGCGGAGTTGGTCGTGCCGTCATTGGCCTTGTAGGTGAAGGAGTCGGGGCCGTTGTAGTTCGTCGCGGGGCGATAGGTGAACGAGCCGTTTGTGTTCAGCGTGAGCGTGCCGTGCGCGGGGCCGGTGACGAGCACCGTGGTCAGAGGATCACCGTCCACATCGGAGTCGTTCACCAGCACGCCGGGTGCAGTGACCGTCAGCAACGTGTCTTCGTTGAGAGAGTAACCGTCGTTGGCGGCGACGGGCGGGTCGTTGACCGGCGTGACGGTGATCGCGACCGTCGCGGGAGCTGAGTCGGCGATGCCGTCGTTGGCTCTGTAGGTGAACGAATCGGTGCCGTTGAAATTCGTCGCCGGCTGGTAGGTGAACGAGCCATTGCCGTTCAGTGTGACGGTGCCGTGCGCGGGGTTGCTCACGAGCGCCGCTGCGAGTGGATTGCCATCCACGTCCGTGTCGTTGGCGAGCACGCCCGGCGCGGCCACGGTCAACAGGGCGTCTTCTGCCGTCGTATAGGCGTCGGCCACGGCGACGGGCGGGTCGTTCACGGGCACGACGGTGATGCTGACGATGGCCGGGCCGGAGTTGGTCGTCCCGTCGTTGGCGCGATACATGAACGAGTCGGGGCCGTTGTAGTTGGTCAGAGGCCGGTAGGTGAACGAGCCGTTGGTGTTGAGCGAGAGAGTGCCGTGCGTCGGGCCGCTGACGAGCGCGGCGGTCAGTGCGTCGCCGTCGAGGTCGCTGTCGTTCGCGAGCACGCCCGGCGTACTGACGACGAGCAGCGAGTCTTCGTTGACCGAGTAAGCGTCGTTCATCGCGACGGGCGGATCGTTCGCTGGCGTGACCGTGATGGTGACGGTTGCGGGCGCGGAATCTGTCCGGCCGTCATGGGCCCGATAAGTGAACGAGTCGGTGCCGTTGAAATTCGTCGCCGGGAGATACGTGAAGGAGCCGTTGGAGTTGAGCGTAAGCGTGCCGCGCGATGGGCCGGCGGCCAGCACTGCGGTCAACGCGTCACCGTCCGGATCGGAGTCGTTGGCCAGCACGCCGGGAGCGGTGACGGTCAGCGCCCTGTCCTCCGCGACGGTGAACGTGTCGTTCGAGGCGTTCGGCGGACGGTTGAAAATCGCCGTGGTCGTGACGATGGAGGTGTTGTTGGAGTAATTGCTCTCGGTCTCGGCGCTGAAGGCGCGGGCGAAGTTCGCGAAGGTCTGGCCGAAGGGCACGCCGTCGTTCACGCGCACCTGGTAGGAGAGCACGCTGCCGGTGCCGGGCTGCACGTTGAAAAAAGTCCACGTGAGAGTGTTGCCGACGAACACGCCCCCGCCAGTGGCGCTGTTGGGGACGTAGGTGACCTGGCTGGGGAGGATGTCAGTGACCTGCGCGCCGGTGGCGCGATCGGTGGCGTTGGAAGTGTTTCCGAAATTGATCGTGTAGGTGAAGACGTCGCCCGGCGCCGCGACCGTTGCGCCGGCTTTCTCGACGAACAAATCCGGGTTGCCTGGCGCCGCGTTGGGCTTGTGAATCTGCAACGTGCCGAGCGACGGCTGCCCGCTCAACGCCAGCGAACTGCCGGTGTTAAGGTGCGCGCCGGCGGAAAGTCGCGACATGAAGGAAATCGTCGCGGGCTGGTTGTCCGTGGTGTCGATGACGAGCGTGTAAGTCCACTTGGTGCCGGTCCCGATGAAGAGCGTCGGCGGGGACTCCACGATGACATTTGAGGAGTAACTGAAGCTGGTGAGGTTCTCGATGCCGGGGATGATGTTCGTCCCGTGACCCATCATGTGATCGAAGTTGATCGTGATGGTCTTGTTGTTGGCGGGGCCGCCGGTCATGTAAACGCGGCAGGGGATGAAATCCAGTTCCTTCCAACCCATCAGGTTCTGGGTGATCCAGGTGTTGGTGGCCCCGGCGGAAACGCCTTGGAGGGTGGCTTTGAAGCCATCCAGAGTTTGTGCGGAGGCAGTGGCGGCCGCGGCGATGATTGCGATGAGCATCGTGGCGCGCCGCAGCTGGCCTGGCATTTCTGATTTTCTCAATCGCGTCCGCATTGTGTCCAAAAGCAGAACAGCATGTCCCATGCTTAGACAGCAATGCGACCGGGCACTCTACGAAACTCCAGCGTGGGTGCAATGAACCGTTCAATGAACCGTTCTCCAGCTGGTGCGAATTTCGCCCGGGTGCGAACGCGGGCGGGGAATTTTCCACGTTCTGCGAGAGTTGATGGTAATTGAAGGTCGGATTCTCCGCCGTTTCACACCTGTCCCGCTGCGAGGAGCACGACTCCGCGCCGCGCAAAATCAGGATTGCCGCCGGTCGCGCCATCCCTAACATGCCGCCATGCTCGCCAGGGTTTGTTCCGCCGCCGTGCAAGGCATCGAGGCCTATCCGATCGAAGTCGAGGTCAACGCCGGTTACGGCGACACCATCGTCGTCATCGTCGGCCTGCCCGACGCAGCGGTGAAGGAATCGCGCGACCGAGTCTCCACCGCCCTCGGCAACTCCGGATTCAAATTCCCGATGGGCAAATCCACCATCAACCTCGCGCCCGCCGACGTGCGCAAGGAAGGCCCCAGCTTCGACCTCCCCATCGCCATCGGGATGCTGGCCGCGAGCGAACAGATGGAGTCAGACCAGCTCGACAACTTCGTCATGGTCGGCGAACTCGCGCTCAACGGCGCCGTTCGTTTGGTCAAGGGCGTGTTGCCCATTGCCCTGCGCGCGAAGCAGGACGGCCGCGCCGGAGTGCTCGTTCCAAAGGAAAACGCCGCCGAGGCCGCCGTCGTCGAGGGCCTGAGTGTGATCCCGATCGAAAACTTGCGCCAAGCCGTCCACTTCCTCGAAGGCAGCGCCCCCATCCGGCCGCTCAAGGTCGACATCCATTCCATCTTCAACCAGCCGCTTGAGGACGACCTGGACTTCGCTGACGTGAAGGGGCAGGAGTCGGTGAAACGCGCGCTCGAAATTGCCGCGGCCGGCGGACACAATGCTCTGCTTATCGGCCCGCCCGGCACAGGCAAGTCGATGCTCGCCAAGCGACTGCCGACCATTCTGCCGCCGCTGACCCTCGACGAGGCATTGGAGACGACCAAGATTCACAGCATCGTCGGTCTGCTGCAGCCGGGACAGGCGCTGGTCACGCGCCGGCCGTTTCGCGCGCCGCACCACACCGCCAGCGACGCCGGCCTGCTCGGCGGCAACATCAACCCCACGCCCGGCGAGATTTCCCTCGCGCATCACGGCGTGCTCTTCCTCGACGAACTGCCGGAGTTCAAACGCAGTGTGTTAGAAACCATGCGCCAGCCGCTCGAAGAGGGTCGCGTCACCATTTCGCGCGCGGCGGGCACGATGACGTTCCCCTCGCAGTTCATGCTGCTGGCCGCGATGAACCCGACTCCAGATGGAAAAATGCCGCACGAGTCCAAAAGTTCGCCGCGCGAAATCCAAAACTATCTCGGCCGCATCTCGGGGCCGTTGCTCGACCGGATCGACATCCACATCGAAGTGCCGGCAGTGAAGTTTCGCGAAATGACCTCGGCCAAGCCCGGCGAGCCTTCCGCGGCAATCCGCGAGCGCGTCGTGGCCGCCCGCCAGCGTCAGCAGGCGCGGTTTGCCGGAAAAAAAATCACGTGCAACGCCCGCATGGGCACGCGCGAGTTGAAGGAGTTCTGCGCGCTCGACGAATCGACCATGGAACTGCTGAAGAACGCAATGACCAGCTACAACCTGAGCGCCCGCGCCTACGACCGCATCCTCAAGGTCGCCCGCACCATCGCCGACCTCGTCGCTTCCGATCACATAACCGCCGACCACATCAGCGAGGCGATCCAGTATCGCTCACTCGACCGGCAGTTGTGGGGATGAATGCCAGACCGGATCACTAGATGATGCGGTCGAGCGGGGCCGTGGGCCGTGGTTTCGTAACCTCGTTGAGCCGAGTCTGAGTGCGACCGGTCGAGAAGACCACAAGGCGCGCCGTTGACTTGCCCGTTCAAGAGTGGCGGAGCAACAAATCCTTGCCGGATGGAGGTCGCAAAAGGGCAAAAGGTTTCTTCGCCAAGGTCAAGATTTGGATGGCCCGACGCGTCCGGTGCTGATACCCATTAGATGCCGAAATTTGAATTGACCCGAACCAACGACGCGATGCGCTTCCTCTTTTACTCGCACGACGGGCTGGGGCTTGGTCACACGCGCCGGCATGTGGCCATCGCCAGCGCGCTCGTCGGCCGTTCCAACGAAGCGAACCTCCTCATCGCGACGGGCGCCGACGACATTAACCGCCTCGGTCCACCGCCGAGCGTCGAGGTGCTCAAGCTGCCAAGCCTGCGCAAGATGGCCAACGAGCAGTACGGCTCGCGCCGGTTGCGCCTGCCCGCGGAGGAAATACGGCACCTGCGATCGGCACTGTTGCTCGCCACGGTGGAGGCGTTCCGGCCCGACGTGGTCCTGGTGGACAAGCATCCCTTTGGCGCGGGCGGCGAATTCGCCGACGCGTTGAAGGCCGCTCGACGCCGCGGCGCCCGCACCGTGCTCGGCTTGCGCGACATCCTCGACAACCGCGAAACTGTCCTCGCCGAGTGGGCACCTCACCGGTTGCAAGAACGCATCGCGGAGTTTTACGACCGCGTGCTCGTCTATGGCCAGCAGGCGGTGTTCGACCCGATTGCCGAATACGGCCTGCCGCCCGAAGTGGTCGCGCGCACGAGGTTCTGCGGCTACGTCGTGAACTCGAGGAAGCTGTCCCCCCTTCCGTGCGGCGCGTGGGCGGAGTTCGACCTCGAAGAGCGCTCACGCCCCATCGTGCTCGCGACGGCCGGCGGCGGCGAGGACGGCTTCCACCTGATGCAACACTTCATCCGCGCGGTTGGCACTTCGCCGTGGCGCGGCATCGCCGTGGTCGGGCCGCAATTCCCCGACCACGAACTCGCGACGCTCAACCAGCTTGCCCGGGGCACCCGCGTTTCCGTCCACACCTTCGTGCCCAACCTGCCGCAACTGCTGCATTGCGTGGACGCGCTGGTCTGCATGGGCGGCTACAACACGCTCGCCGAAGCCGCGGCCATCGGCGTCCCGACCGTTTGCGTGCCGCGCGTCAGGCCGCGCGAGGAACAACTTATCCGCGCTCGCGCCTTCGAGCGGGTCGGCCTGCTCACCGCGCTTCCGCCCGCGGACCTGACACCGGCGCGACTCGCGACGGCGATCACCGGTGCGCTGGCGACTTCGCGCGACGAGTTGCTCCGCTGCTCGCACGAAACCCTTTCCTTCGATGGCGCCGCGAATGCCGTGGCCCAACTGCTCGAACTGGCCGCCCGCCCCGCCGCCTCCGCTCCGCTCGAATCCGTCGCCTGACCTCATGCCCTCCGTGCCACCGAAAATCGCTTACGTCGTCAAACGCTACCCGCGCTACTCCGAGACGTTCATCGTCAACGAAATCCTCGCCCACGAAGCCGCCGGCCTGTCGCTGGAAATCTTCTCGCTCCTCCCGCCGGTGGACACGCATTTCCAGGACGCCATCTCGCTCGTGCGCGCACCGGTCCGGTACCTGCCGGGTGACGGGCCGAAGGTGGCGGACTTTCTGAGGCTGTTGCAGGAGGCCGTGCCGATCTTTCCCAATTTCGCCGAAACCCTCGCGGCCACGGGCGGCGAGGACGTGCGCGACATTCACCAGGCCGTCGCGCTGGCGCTCACCGCCAGGCGCTGCAACATCGTCCATCTTCACGCCCACTTCGCCAGTTCGCCTGCGACGGTTGCGCGTTACGCGGCGAAACTCGCGGGCATCCCGTTCTCGTTCACCGCGCACGCGAAGGACATTTTCCACGAGGGCGTCGAGGCGGAGGACCTGCGCGCCAAACTTGCCGAAGCCGCCGCCGTCGTCACGGTGAGCGACTTCAATGTGACGCACCTCCGCGAGCAATACGGCGAGGCCGCCGCGCGCGTGCGCCGCGTCTATAATGGGCTCGACCTCGACCGATTCAGTTTCACCGCGCCGACGCAACGCCCGCCGCGCGTCGTTGGCATCGGGCGGTTGATCGAGAAGAAGGGGTTCAGCGATCTCGTGGCTGCGTGCGATGTGCTCGCGAAGAAGGGCCGCGAGTTCACCTGCGAAATCATCGGCGCGGGCGAGGACGAGGCGGCATTGCGCGCCCAAGTCGAGCAACTCGGCCTGCGCGATCGCGTGGCGCTGCTGGGGCCGCGTCCTCAGTCGGAGATTGTCGAGCATTTGCGCGGCGCCGCGGTCTTCGCCGCGCCCTGCGTCATCGGCGCGGACGGCAATCGTGACGGCCTCCCGACGGTGCTGCTCGAAGCGATGGCGCTGGGCACGCCGTGCGTCTCGACCGACGTAACCGGCATCCCCGAAGTC
>DATDFH010000615.1:0-2624 GCA_036522715.1 Verrucomicrobiia bacterium | reverse complement strand
CGTGGGCCACGTTTCGATACGCGCCGAAGTCGTTGAACCAATATCTCTTCGCGAGCCGATACATCCAGTGTTTCTCGGGCACTTCCTCGCCAGGGAGCCATTGGCTGAAGCGCGGAGTCATCGCTTCGAGTTCGGCCATCGCGGTGCCGCGGACGGTTGTGTCGTGCGCGCCGTGTTTCACGACGAGTTCCTTCACGAGGTCGGGGCGCTCCAGCACCACGCAGCCGCGCGTGTGATATGCGCTGAGTTCACGGAAGTCTTTCAGGAACGTGCTGTCGCGCATCGTCGCGTAGATGCCGCGCGGGTCGCGGATGTTCTCCGTCGCGAACTGGATAATGGGGCACGGCTCGATGTCGCCCTTCGGACCGATGTGGTGGGAGACGCCAGTGCTCATCGGGCAGAGCGCCTGGCCGCGGTCGTCGTAGTAGGCGTCGATGATCGCAATGGGTAGCTTCGCGCGCATCTCGGTGACGAACTTGCGCACGCGCACGAGCTGGTCGGGGCGCAACGCGAGGTCGAAGTTCGGCTTCGGGCCGACCGGGCGATACGTGTGATACCACGTGTAGTGCACGCCGCGCTTGATGAGTTCGCCGAGCCATTCCTCGGTGAGCAGCTCGTCGATGTTCGACTGACAGACGCTCGTGGCGACGCCGGTGAGCAGGCCCTCGCGCAGGCAGTTGTCGAGGCCGCGCAACGTGCGGGTGAAGACTTCCTTCTTGCCGCGTCGCGTGTCGCTGGTGATCTCACGGCCTTCGATGCTGATGAGCGGCGTGGCGTTGCCGATTTCGCGCAGCCGCTTCGCGGTTTTCTCCGTGATGAGCTGGCCGTTGGTGAAGACTTGGAAATAACAATCCGGATGCGCCGCGAGCAGGTCGAGCAACTGCGGGTGCATGAACGGCTCGCCGCCGAGGATGCCGAAGAAGGCGTTCCCGTGCCGCTTGGCGTCGGTGATGGTGCGGTTGAGAGTGTCGAGGTCGATGGCATCCTTCTCCTCGACATCCACCCAGCATCCCTGGCAGCGGAGGTTGCAGGAGTTGAGGATCGAGACGTAGAGGAACGGCGGGAAATACTCGCCGCGCCTGATGCGCCGCTTGAACTTCTCGACCGACAGCATGCCCTTCACGCCAAAGTTCCAGCAGAACTTCGCGATGCACCGCTTGTTCGCGGAGCGCAGGGTGCGGAAGACGAGGGCGGGGAGCATCAGCGAAAAAGAAAGTAAGTGGCAATCGCTCCAACGACTACACAGAGCGCCGTCAGCACGATTTTCACGCCCAGTGTTGGTTTCGATTCCGATGGCTCATTGTTCATAAGTGAGTAGCCGCGCTCAATGCGCAGCGGAAATTTCGCGCGAAAGCAGTTCCTCGAACTCGCGAAGCAACCGGCTCTTTTGGCGGACCACCGGCTGCCGTGCCTCAAGCCGCTTCTCCAAGCAAAGCCCCGTGGCCTTCTCGCTGAAACGCAGCAGGCGCGCACCGTCTGCAAGCTTCACCAACTGGATTTGAATCTTGTCGTTCATAACTTTGTGTCGTTCAGAAACCGTGTTCTTCAAGCATTCGATTGATGCTCGCGGGCGTTGCCGCGCCGAACTGCTGGTGCATCCGCCGGGCGACCCTCTCGAAGTCGCCTTCATTGAACTCTGCCACAGCCGACGGGCAATCATCGCACGCTACCGTCGCCGCTTCCAGCACCTCGTGATACAGCGTGATGGACAATTCGGCTTCGCTGAGACCCGGCCGAATCAGCAGGCAGAAATCCCGGCCTGAGATCGTTGTCTGGGCGATGGCTTCCCGGCCAATCGCATCCGTCAGCGGTTCCTCGCTAATTTGAACGTCCGCGCAGCGGAATCCGCCGCGCAATCGGACTCCGATGAATGTCTCAAATTGCGCCATGAGTAACCCGTGCTAGGTGCTGAATTGCTATTGCTTGGCCAGTGCCGCCGCCGCCTTCGCCTTGGCCTCCTCCGCCCGGCGCAGGATTTCCTCCGGCGAGGGCAGGCTCATCAGAACTTCCATCGGGATGTCGCCGCCTTGGGCGAGTTTGGTGAGGCATTTCTGGCGCTCCTGCAACGCCTTCTTGTCGTCGCGCTCCTTGCTGAAGCGCGCCTTGGCGGCGTCGCTGCGCTGGCGGAGCGCGGAATACACGTCGCCGCCGAGCAGCGCGGAGATGTCCACCTTCATCTTCTCCTTGCCCATGTCGGAGTCCTGCACCACGTCGCCGTTGATGGGGCCGGCCTTGTATTTCGGGAACATGATCGCGGCCTCGGGGCACACGCGCGAGCAGGCGGGGCAGTTGGTTTTGCAGTTGTCGTGGTTCTGCGCCTGGATTTTGTTCTGCTCGTCCACGCCATAGACGCCGAAGAGGCAGAAGCTCAGGCACTGCATGCAGTTCGTGCAGCGGTCGTAGTCGATGACCGGGAACCACGGCTTCCACTCGCCGTGCTTCGCCGCGCCCAACTCGGCGCGCGTGCTCTCGGCGACTTCCGCGATGCGGTTCGAGTCAAAGCCAGTGATGTCTTGAAAGCGCACCGGCGTTTCGGCGGAAAGCCCTTCCGCAGTGAGCGTGCCTCCGCCCGCGAACTTGCCGAGCACAAGCAACCAGCCGCGCTCATGCGACGCAACCCGTCC
>DATDFH010000614.1:0-6662 GCA_036522715.1 Verrucomicrobiia bacterium | reverse complement strand
GGCCTTGGCGGATTCCGACGCCGCCGCCCGCGACTCCTCGCTCGCGCCGGCCTTGAGCACCTCGGCGCACGCCGTGCCTTCCGGGTATTTCAACGTGCCGTGCTCCTTCACGATCAACGCCCGCCGCAATGGGATCATCATCAGGATGCCCAGCAACGCGCCCATCACCGACACCAGCACCACGCGCATCAGTTCGAGATCGAAGCCGAGGATCATGATCGCCGGCATCGTCACGCCCACGCCAAAGGCGATCGATTCGCCCGCCGAGCCGGCGGTCTGCGCGATGTTGTTTTCCAAAATCGTTGCGTCGCGCCCGCCGAGTTTCGCCCAGAACCGGAACAGCGTGAGCGAAATCACCGCCACCGGGATCGACGCGCTGACCGTGAGACCGACCTTGAGCACGAGGTAAAGCGACGACGCGCCGAAAATGATCCCGAGCAACGTGCCCACGACCAGCGCGCGCGGCGTGAACTCGCGCAACTGCACGCTTGCCGGGATGTACGGCTCAAAGACCGTGGACGATTGTGCCGGGGCTGGTGTTTGCGAGTGGCTGGCCATGACTGGTTGGTGGCGCGAGTCTAGCGGGGCCGCACTTCGCGCTTCAACGCGCAATTGCGAGGACGTTCAGGATCGGAGGACGAACTTACGGCCTACGCAAGCGGTAGTAGCGGTTGCTCACACCGCTGGCGAGGGCTTGCTGGACGAGGGTAGGAGACGACGTAAGGAGACTCACTTCAATTTCCCCCTTTCCGCTTTAGTAGAGTGAGTCTCGTAACCTCGTCTCCTACGTCTTCACGGCCTCCGCAAACGATAGTAGCGGTTGCTCACGCCGGTGGCGAGGGCTTGCTGGACGAGGTTCGTGACGCCGTTGGTGGAAACCACGTTCGTCGCATCGCTCCACAGGGTGGGCGTGGCGAGAGTGGCGGCTTGCTGGAGGATGAGACCCGGCTCGGCGGTGAGCCAACTGACGAAGTAGTTCGTGTCCGCACGCGTGATGTTCAACGTGGGATAGCCGAGTTGCTGGATGGCGATGGCCCAGAAGCCGCCTTCGATGCGATAGGCGTTGGTGTAGGCCACGCGTCCCGCATCAGCCTGGCCGATGGTGCCGCTGAGGGCGTACACGCCGCCGGTGCTCTGCATCCCGCCGCCACCGGCAATCTTGAACCACGGCACGGCGTATTGCTGGGCGTGCGCGGTGAGGGCGAAGAGGCAAACCACCAAGACGCCAAGACACCAAGCGGGTGCGGCGAAGCTCCGCCAGGTTCTGGACTGCGCCGGCAGAGCGTAGCGGCGACGGCGCTTTTCCCCGGCGTGATCCGCATCCGAAAGCGGTGTCGCGCTACGCTTGCCACCGCACTCCAAGACGCTTCGCGCGTTCATCGCCCGCCTCCTTCCTTCGCCACGGTCAGCCGATTCATCAACTTCTCCAGCGCGACCAGCCGCTGCTTCAACTCCGCGTTCTCCGCGCGCAACGCCTTCGTCTCCGCGTTCAGCTCCCGGATGGCGGCGGTGTTGTGGATGGTCACGGGAGAAACATCCACGCTCAGGAAGCCATCCGCGCCCTCGGTCACATTGGCGGGGAACACTTCCCGGAACTCCTGCGCCACGAAGCCCACGCGTTCCTTGTCCGTGGTGGCGGGATGTTCGCGCACGTAGTCCTCGTTGTAACGAAAGCGCACGGGGTTCAACTGCTCCAGCGTTGCCAGGCTGTTGGTCAGGCTCGCG
This sequence comes from Verrucomicrobiia bacterium, assembly GCA_036522715.1. Classification (GTDB taxonomy): domain Bacteria; phylum Verrucomicrobiota; class Verrucomicrobiia; order Limisphaerales; family JACQFS01; genus DATDFH01. Next base: position 4,937 of record DATDFH010000614.1, on the reverse strand, counting down.
ATGTCGTGCTTGAGGCGGCGGTCGGACGTGACGTTCCACGACCCGCTGTTGTCCGCGCGATGGGCGCTGCCGTTGACCTCGAAGGCGAACGTCGTGTTCGTCTGCCCGATGCAGACGCCGTTGCCAACCGGATTGAGCGCCAGCGCGCCGCCGTAACTTTGAATCCACTTGTAGTTGTTGGTGGCGTAGCTGCCGAGAGCGAGCGGGTTGTCCACGTTAGCGAAGGCGCCGGGTGGTGCGCCGGCCGGGCCGCGAATGGCCAATGGCGCGCCACCGGTGTTGGTTGCGCCGATACCCACGCTGCCGTAGCCGTTGATTCGCATACGTTCACTGCCTGACACGTTAAGGCGTAGATAGGTGGTTGAGTTAACGGTGTCGGTGATAAAAGCGATCTGTCCTTCGGCAGGGCTATATACATCACTAAAGTTTATCGCTCCGACAGTCTGCGGAAGATTTGTAATCGTGTTCTGCAAGACAATCACAGCGCCGTTTGCGTTGTTCGTGGTTGTGAACCGGCCGACTGCTTGGGATGACAAGACTTCGAGCGGAGAAACCGGCGAGGTGGTGCCGATACCAACGTTGCCCGAGGAATTCAAAATCCGCATCGTTTCGCTCCACACGCCGTTGTATCTCCAGAACGACAAGTCCCCGGTGGTCATGCGGAGCAAGGCACTGTCGCGCGTGCTCGAATTGCCGCCGAAGAACAGGCAGCCGTTCGTGCCGGGATCGGGTCCGGTGTTCGCGCCGATGATGAACGCGTTGCCACTGTCGATGACGAATCGCTCGGCCGTTGACGATGACCCGATAGTGAAGCTGCCACTGTTGAGCGTCTGATTGCCGATGAAGTTGTTGCCGCCGGCGCGCAACGCCACGTTGGCCGAAAGGCGCGCGTCGGCAAACGTGCCGGTGGTGATCTTCGACGCATCGAGATTGGGAATTTGCGCGGTTCCGAAGGCTCCCGTCGTGATCTTGCTTGCGTCCAGGTTGGGAATCTGCGCCGTGCCCAACGTGCCGATGACATTGGTGGCGTTGAGACCCGTCAAGCCGGCGCCGTTGCCAGTGAAGCTGCCGGTGAAATTCGGCGTGTTGAACAGCACTGTCAGCGTGTTCGCGCCGGAATTCGCACTGATCAAATCCACCCTGCCATCCCCATTGACATCCGCCGCCACAACCGAATGAGGCTGGGTGCCCACGCCGGGCGAGGAGGCCAGCACAAAGCTGCCGCTGCCGTTGTTGGTCAAGACCGTCAGGGTGGTCGTACCGTAATTCGCGCTGATCAAATCCACCTTGCCATCCCCGTTGACATCCGCCGCCGTGACCGAAAACGGCTGGTTGCCGACCCCCGGCGAGGAGGCGAGCACGAAGCCGCCGCTGCCGTTGTTGGTCAAGACCGTCAGCGTGTTGTCACTGGAGTCTGCGCTGATCAAATCCACCTTGCCATCCCCATTGACATCCGCCGCCGTCACCGAAGAAGGCCCGAGGCCGACGCCGGGCGAGGAGGCCAGCACGAAGCCGCCGCTGCCGTTGTTCGTCAGCACCGTCAGCGTGTTTCCCGAACCAGCGTTGTAATTCGCGCTGATCAAATCTACTCTGCCATCCCCGTTGACATCCGCCGCCACAACCGAAGCAGGCTGGAAGGCAACGGTCGGCGAGGAGGACAGCACAAAGCCGCCGCTGCCGCTGTTGGTCAGTACCGTCAGCTTGTTGGCATTGAAGTTCGCGCAGATCAAGTCGAGTTTTCCATCCCCGTTGACATCCGCCGCCGTGACTGAAATCGGCGTGTCGCCCACGGTCGGCGAGGAGGCGAGCACAAAACCGCCGCTGCCGTTATTGGTCAGCACCGTCAGCGTGTTTCCAAAACCGCCGCCGGAGTTCGCGCTGATCAAGTCCGGCTTGCCATCCCCGTTGACATCCGCCGCCACGACCCCTTCAGGCCCAGCGCCCACCATCGGCGAGGAGGCCAGCACGAATGCGCCGCTGCCGTTGTTGGTCAGCACCGAGAGCGTGTTTCCAGAACCACCACCGTAATTCGCGCTGATCAAATCCAGTTTGCCATCCCCGTTGACATCCGCCGCCACGACCGCTTCAGGCACAGCGCCTGCGCCCGGCGAAGAGTTGCTGACGAAATTACCCCACGTGAGAATGCCCGGCGCGTACAGCGTTCCGATTTCCACGTTCGTCACCCCCGCCCCGTTGCCGCTAAACGTGCCGGCGAAGTTGTTCGACCCGTTGCCGAACGTCACGCGGCCGGTGAACACCTCGTTGCTGTTGAGCCGCGCGACGTTCGTCGAGAGTTGTGTGTCGGAGATCGTGCCGGTGAAGGTCGTCGCGTTCAGCGCACGAATGGCGTAGGGCGCGGTGGTAATCTGCTGGCGCGGGGTAACGTTGGTGTAGGCGCCGCTGCTGGCACCCGGCCGCACGGCCACCTGCACCCAACGGTCACTGCCGTCGAAGGGCGCGCTGCCGAAGTTGAGCGGCACGGTGAACAGGCCGTTGGTGACGCCGAGGTCGCTGACCACGTTGCTCGCGCCCACGGCGCTGCCGCTGGTGACAGCATCGTAGAGTGTGAACGTGAGGTCATACACGCCATTGGCCGGCGCACCGGAGTCGGTGAGGAAGCCCTGGTAGGTGAAGGTGGTGGTTTGCGCGCGGGCGGTCTGGCCGGGAATGGACAGACTGCACACGACGGCAGCCAGCGCGAGGAGGGTGGAGGTGGTCTTCATAGTTCTCTTGGTCGTGGGTTGCACCGAGTTGAAACCGGTGTCGCCAGGATCGGAGGTTCACGACCAACGAACCACAAATGGTGGTGACGGGGAAAAGGAAGACAGGTCCCGCGCCGCTTGGCGAGCGGAAAGCAGCCGCGCATCTCGCAATCGTGCGATGCCGCGATATGGGACGCGACCGCCTTTGATTGTAGGCGCCGACGTGAGGAGGCTCTGATTGATTCCGAATTCGAAGTGAGTCTCGTTACCTCGACTCCTACTTTCCTACGGCCTGCGCAAACGGTAGTAGCGGTTGCTCACGCCGGTGGCGAGGGCTTGCTGGACGAGGTTCGTGAGGCCGTTGGAGGAAACCACGTCGGCGGCGAGGGACGCGGGCGGCGCGGCGGCAAAGTTGGGCTTGGAATTCTGACGCGCATGTTTAGTGTCGGCCCCGTCAGCCAGGTCATCTTGATCAACCAACACGGAAGGATCGCTGCTCATGGATGCCACAACCAAGTTTGCGCTCATCACGCTCGGCGCGATCGTCGTCTTCGCCGTCATCATCATCGCTCTCTTCAAGAGGTTTCCCGGCAAGTTTAAGGCGCAGCTCGACACCAAGCTCGGCAAGCTGAAGTTGGAAGGCGAAAACGCGCCGCCCGCCACCGCAGTTCCGGCAGGCGTGAAGGTCAAGGGCAAGGCTGGCCGCGATGTCGTGGCGCACAGTTCCTCCGCCGCCGGCGTGGACGTGGATGCCACGGCGGACGGCAACATCAAAGCCACTCACACGCCGGGAGCGTCATCGCCCCCAAAAACGTAGCCCCCGTTTCGGCGGCGGATCCGGGGGCGTATTCGGTTAAGGACGCGCAGGCTGGACGCGACATCATCGCGGCGAAGGAAGTTCACATCCACAACGCCCCCGCCGCTCCGCTCTCCCCGCTCCATCAGCTTCCTTCCGCGCCGGAACTCGTCGGGCGCGAGGAGGAACTGGCCGCGCTCCTCCAGCAACTCACCGCCGCCGGCGCGAGCGGCGCCACCATCTCCGCGCAGCACGCCGGGCTTCAGGGCATGGGCGGCGTGGGCAAGACCGCGCTCGCCATCGTCCTCGCCCACCGGCTCAGGGACCGTTTTCCCGACGCACAACTCTTCCTCAACCTCCACGCCGCCGATTCCGCCACGCCGGAGGTCACGCCGCTGGACGCCATGCAGCGCATCATCCATTGCTTCCATCCCGACGCGCGGCTGCCCGACAGCGTGGAGGAAGTCGCGGCCATCTACTGCTCCGTGCTCACCGATGCGGGGCGCGTGCTGCTGGTGCTGGACAACGCCGCCGCCGCGCAGGTCCAGCCGCTGCTGCCGCCGCCCAACTGCCTGCTCCTCGTCACCTCCCGCGCGCAGTTCAAGCTGCCCGGCCTGGTCCAGCGCAATCTCGACTGCCTCGAACCGGCGAAGTCGGTGGAGCTGCTGTGCAAACTCTCTTCGCGCTGGCAGGGCGACGAGGCGAAGGACGCCGCCGGACTCTGCGGCCACCTGCCGCTCGCGCTCGAAGTCTTCGCCGGCGCGGTGAATGACCAGAGCCTCACGCCCGTGCCCGAACTGCTCGCCCGCCTCCGCGCCCGCGTGGACACGCTCGCGCCCGTGGATGCCGCCTTCGAGGTCAGCTACGGATTGCTCGCGGAGGAATTGCGCGCCGCGTGGACGGCGCTCGCGGTGTTCCCCGCCAGCTTCGATCTCCGCGCGGCGGCGGCGGTGTGGGGCACGGGTGGGCCGGCTGCTTATGGAGTGCGGGGGCAAGCGCAGCGCGACCCTGCTTTGGCTTCGGTGGCGGCGGTTCCTTCCGCAGGCAAAGCGCCGTCGCCGCTTCGCTCTGCCGGCGCACTCCACGACGACCTCGAAGCGGCGCGTGCCACGATGCAGGCGCTGGTCAATGCCAGCCTCGTGGAATGGAACGCCGCCGCCGGACGCTTCCGCCTGCACGATCTCGTGCGCGCGTTCTGCGATGGCAAACTGAGCGCCGCCGCACGCGACGAACTCCACTTCGCCCACGCCCGGCACTACACGGTGATCGCCGAGGAAGCCGACAAAATCTATCTGGATGGCAATCCCGTGGCGGGCCTCGCGCTGTTCGACCGCGAGCGCGCGCAGATCGAGGCAGCGTTCGCGTGGCTCGATGATGATAGCCGCCGACGTGAGTCGGCGGACTTCGTTGCTTCTCCCACGGAGGATCAGCGCCGACTT
>DATDFH010000613.1:0-4277 GCA_036522715.1 Verrucomicrobiia bacterium | reverse complement strand
GACGTTGCGACGTTTCAATGCCGCGGGCGGGAAGGGCGTCGAAGCGAAGCATGATTTCGAGTGGCAGAATTTTTCTCGTGGCGGTCGTGCTGGGTTGCGCCGCGGCGAACGCCGCACCTGTGCCCGCCAGCCACGCGAAGGACATGGCGCGCGGGTTGGAGTTGTTCAAGGGCGGAGTGCGCGCGCTGCTCACCGAGCATTGCCTCGAATGCCACGGCGGCGGCAGCAAGACGAAGGGCGACTTCAACCTCACCACGCGCGAGGGTTTGCTCAAGGGCGGCAAGGACGGCGTCACCGTCATCCCCGGCAACGCAAAGGCGAGCCTGCTCATCAAGCTCATCTCGCACGCCGAGGAGCCGCACATGCCGAACAAAAAGCCGAAGCTCCCCGACGACCCGATCCGCAAGATTGCCGCGTGGATCGACGCGGGCGCGCCGTACGACAAACCGCTCGTCGCCGATGCGAAGCTTACGCGCGACCGTTCGGTGGTGAGCGAACAGGACCGGAAGTTCTGGTCGTTCGTGCCGCTTAAGCGCGTCGAGCCGCCGAAGACAAAAGACAAGCTGTGGAGCCGTACGCCGGTGGACCAGTTCATTTTGTCGAAGCTCGATGCGAAGGGCCTCAAGCCGAACCTGATGCTCGACCGGCGCAACTTGATCCGCCGCGCTTACCTTGATGTCATTGGCCTCCCGCCGTCGCCGGAAGAGGTCGAGTCGTTCGTGAGTGATCCTTCGCCGCGCGCTTACGAACGGTTGATCGACCGGTTGCTCGCCAGTCCGCACTATGGCGAGCGCTGGGCGCGGCACTGGCTGGACCTCGCGCGATTCGGCGAGAGTCACGGCTACGAACAGGATTACGACCGGCCGTTCGCGTATCACTACCGCGACTTCGTCATCCGCGCGCTCAACGACGACCTGCCGTACGACACGTTTGTGAAGTGGCAACTCGCCGGGGACGAACTCGCACCCGACAATCCGCAGGCGTGGTTCGCGACTGGCTTCCTCGGTGCGGGCACGCACGCCACGCAGATCACGGCGAATCAGGCCGAGAAGGAGCGCTACGACGAACTTGACGACCAGATCAACACCATCGGCACTGCGATGCTCGGCCTGAGCCTCGGCTGCGCGCGCTGCCACGATCACAAGTTCGACCCCGTCCCGACGCAGGATTATTACCGGATGATCTCGACCTTCACGACCACGGTGCGCTCGGACCACGACGTGGATTTGAATCCGGCGAAGACGCGCGCGGCGCTCGGTGCGTGGGCGCGGGAGCACGAGCCACTCGTGGCGGCGCGCGAGCGATTCGAGAAGGAGCACCTTCCAGCGCGGCTCGACGCGTGGCTCAAGACGAATCCGACATTGCAGGAACCCGACTGGCTCGCGGCCGAACTCGAAGGCTTCAAGGTAAGCGGCGGCTACTACGGCCTCAACAGTTCGAGCGCACAGCCCGACGGCTCGCGGTTGGTGGACATCAAGGCCGGCGCGCCGGACACGATGGCGTTTACGGTAAAGACGAAGCTCACGAATATCGCCGCCATCCGCCTCGAAGCGCTCGCGGACAAGACGCTGCCGGGTTACGGACCGGGCTGGGCGAAGGACGGCGGGTTCAACGTCACCGAGTTCTCCGTCATCGCCAAGGCATCAAAGGGCGAAGGCAAAGGCGCGACACTCGTGCTCGCGAAGCGCCGCGCGACGACGGACGCTGCTCCGGCAAAATCAGTTTTGCCGTGGACGGATGGCGGCAAGAAAGGGCGCGACCATGCGGCGGTGTTCGAGTTGGAGAAACCGGTGAGTTTTGCGGCGGGCGCGGAGTTGAATTTCACGCTGAAGTTCCCGGCGGACTTCGACCGCAACGTGCTTGGGCGCGTGCGCGTGTCCTTGAGCGAGCGGGCGGATGCGCCGCTCGACGCTCAGGCGGTCGCTTTGAAGGATTTTGAGACTGCGCGCGATTTGATGACGCGACCGGCCGACTCGTGGAAGGTCGCGCAACGCGAGGCTCTCGCGCGGGTGTTCCGCGTGACCGATGCCGACTGGCGCAAGCTCGACGAGGCCCTGCTCGCGCACGCGAAGTCCGAGCCGCGGCCGGAGTTGGTGAAGGCGCTGGTTTGCACGGAGGGTTTGCCCGCGCTCCGGTTGCACACGCAGGGGCCGGATTTTTACGACAAGACTTACGTGCTCAAGCGCGGTGATCTCTCGCAGAAACAGGGCGAAGCGCCGCAAGGTTTTCTCCAAGTGCTCATGCGCGCGCCGGAGAAGCGCTGGCAGACACCGATGCCGCCCGATTCGCGCACGCCGCGACTGCGCTCAGCGTTTGCGAACTGGATCACCGACGTGGACAGCGGCGCGGGCAACCTGCTCGCGCGCGTGATCGTGAACCGGTTGTGGCAACATCATCTCGGCCGCGGCCTGGTGAACACGCCGAGCGACTTCGGCGCGAACGGCGAGCGGCCCGCGCACCCGGAGTTGCTCGACTGGCTCGCGGGCGAACTCATCCGCGGCGGCTGGAAGCTCAAGCCCATTCACCGGCTCATCATGCTCAGCGCGGTGTATCAACAGACCCCGGCGCCGGACGAGCGGCGAATGCGCGCCGATCCGGAGAACGCGCTCTACTGGCGGCAGACGCGGCAACGGCTCGAAGGCGAAATCATCCGCGACTCGATCCTCGCCGTGAGCGGGCGGCTGGACAAAACCATGTTCGGTCCCGGCACGCTCGACGAAGGGATGACGCGCCGGAGCATTTATTTCACGGTCAAGCGCAGCAAACTCATTCCGATGATGTCGCAGTTCGACTGGCCGGACAGCTTGCAGGGCATCGGCAAGCGTGGGGCGACGACGGTGGCGCCGCAGGCATTGCTATTGATGAATAATCCGCAAGTCCGCGCGGCGGCGAAGGATTTTGCCGGGCGTTTGGCGCAACAGGCGAATTCCAGCGATGCAGCTGTGATGCGAGCCTATCAACTCGCGCTTGGTCGCCTGCCGACTCCGCGCGAACTCAGGGACAGCATCGCGTTTATCGAGGCGCAGGCACGGTCCTACACCGCGAGCGGCGCGAAGGACGGCGGCACGCAGGCGCTCGCCGATTTTTGCCAGACGGTGTTTGGGTTGAACGAATTTGTTTACGTGGAATGAGCCTATGAACCTTCCGCACTTCACCGCCACGCCCAGTCACGCTTTTCAATCGCGCCGCGAGTTCCTGCGCCGCAGCGGCGCGGGCGCGGGTTTGCTCGGACTCGCCGCGTTGCTCCGCGAGAATGGCCTGCTCGCCGCCGAACAGCCGAAGCTCGGTCCGAATCCGCTGTCGCCGCGCGCGCCGCATTTCAAGACGCGGGCCAAGTCGATCATCTGGCTGTTCATGAACGGCGGCCAGAGCCAGGTCGATACGTGGGACTACAAGCCCGAGCTGGAGAAGCGCGACGGCAAGGAACTCGAAGGCTTCGACAAGAACACCGGCTTCTTCACCAACCAGGTCGGGCCGTTGATGAAGTCGCCGTTCCAGTTCGCGCGTTACGGGCAGAGCGGCACCTGGGCGAGCGAGATTTTTCCGAACCTCGTCCAGCACGTGGACGACATGGCGTTCATCCACTCGTGCCACACGGAGACGAACAATCACTCGCCCGCGCTGTTCCAGATGAACACCGGCCTCAATCGCATGGGCTTCCCGTGCGTCGGGTCGTGGGTGACTTACGGCCTCGGTTCCGAGAGTCGCAATCTTCCCGGCTTCGTCGTGATGTATGACACGAAGGGCAGGGGAGTGCCCAAGGGCCACGCGCAAAACTGGGGCGCGGGATTCTTGCCCGGCGTGTTTCAGGGAACGGCGCTCAACGTCCAGGGCGCGCCCATCAACAACCTCGTGCGCGACGCGTCGATGAACGACTCGCAGCAGCGCGCGCAACTCGACCTGCTCAAGCGGCTCAACGGTTACCCGCTCGAAAAATCCCCCGGCGACAGCGAACTGGGCGCGCGCATCGAGAGTTTTGAACTCGCCTACCGGATGCAGATGGCCGCGCCCGAGGCGCTCGATGTCGAGCGCGAGCCGGAGCACATCAGGAAGCTCTACGGACTGGGCGCAAGTCACTGCGACCATTTCGCGCGGCAATGCCTGATGGCGCGGCGGCTCGTCGAGCGCGGCGTGCGCTTCATCCAGATTTACAGCGGCGGCATGGAGAACCAGTTGAGCTGGGACGGCCACGCGGACATCAGGGGCAATCACAGCGGCTTCGCGCTCGAAACCGACCAGCCCATCGCCGGCCTGCTCACCGACCTCAAAGCCCGCGG
>DATDFH010000612.1:0-5113 GCA_036522715.1 Verrucomicrobiia bacterium | reverse complement strand
ATCGCGCTGACCGATGGCAGTGTGCAGCAGGTCACACAAACCAATCTCGAGGCGCAGTTGACCGCCGGGCTTTCGGGCGGCGACCCGAACAACATCAATCACATCCTCAAGCCGTGACCGCGCCGCGCGCGCTTCCTTCTTCTGGCCCAATGTAATCCAATCCGCGTCGTGAACCGCTTCGCCGAACTGTTCCGCCGCAAGCCGCTCGATCAACTCCTGCCTCCCGATTCGCACCCGCAACGGTTGCGCCGCGCGCTCGGACCGTGGCAACTGACTGCGCTGGGCATCGGCGCGATTGTCGGCGCGGGAATTTTTTCCACCGTCGGCACCGCCGCGGCGGGCGGCGCGAACCATCCCGGTGCGGGGCCGGCGCTGATTCTTTCCTTCGTCCTCGTCGCCGTCGCGTGCGGCTTTGCGGCGCTGTGCTACGCGGAGTTCGCCTCGATGGTTCCGGCCGCCGGCTCGGCCTACACTTACGCCTATGCGACGCTCGGCGAACTGATCGCGTGGCTTATCGGCTGGGACCTCATCATCGAATACGCCATCGGCAACGTCGCCGTGGCGATCTCGTGGTCGTCGTACTTTCAGGAACTCCTGCGCGGCTTCGGCGTCACGATTCCGTCGTGGCTCGGCGTGGATTATCGCACGGCCGTTCAGTGTGCCGCGAAACTTGCCGACGCGCAGGCGCACGGCGGCAACTTGGCCGAGTTGGGCGCTTCGGTGCTCGCCGCCGCGGCTGCGCTGAAGGAAGCACCGCACTTCCTCGGCGTGCCGATCATCTTCAATGTTCCCGCTTTCGCCATCGTCGCGCTGATCACGTGGATTCTCGTCCGTGGGGTCGGAGAGAGCGCGGCGTGGAACACCGCGATGGTTGTCATCAAACTGATCGTCATCGGCGTGTTTGTCTGCGTCGGCGCGTTTTACGTGAAGCCCGAGAACTGGTCGCCCTTCGCGCCGCACGGTTTCGCCGGTGTGTCGAGCGGCGCGGCGATCATCTTCTTCGCCTACATCGGCTTCGACGCGATCACCACGGCCGCCGAGGAGACGCGCAATCCACAGCGCGATCTCCCGTTCGGAATCATCGCCAGCCTCGTGGCCTGTACTGTGATCTACATCGCCGTGGCCGTCGTACTCACCGGCATGGTCAAATGGGACAAACTCGGTAACTCCGATCCGCTGGCGGCGGCGTTCGCGGTGCTCGGCAAGAACTGGATTGCCGGCGTCATCTCCGTCGGCGCGGTCGTGGCGACGGCCTCGGTGCTGCTGGTGTTTCAACTCGGCCAGCCGCGCATTTTCTTCTCAATGGCGCGCGACGGCCTGTTGCCGCCGATGGCCGCGCGGCTGCACCCGAAATATCAAACGCCGCATGTGACGACCATCCTCACTGGCGTGTTTGTTGCGCTGTTCGCGGGCGTGGCGAACATCGACGAGATCGTCGAGTTGACCAATATCGGCACGCTCTTCGCCTTCGTGCTGGTGGCGATTGGCATCATCATTCTGCGCCGCACCGATCCGCAACGTCCGCGCGCGTTCCGCACGCCGTGGGTGCCGCTGGTGCCGCTGCTTGCGGTGGGGTCGTGCGTGTATTTGATGTTCGAGCTGCCGTGGGTCACGTGGGCGCGCTTTGGCGTATGGATGGCCATTGGGCTGGTGATTTACTTCGGCTACGGAGTGACGCGCAGCCGGCTCAGCCGATCGCGAGGCGAATGAAGTTGCCGCGCGCGAGCAGCCGATGCTTAACTGCGCGCGCTTAACCCAATATGGCTGACGACCAACCACCCGCCGCGCCACCGGGGGAAAAATTCATCCGCGGCCTCGGTCTGCTCGATTCGACGATGCTCGTGGCCGGTTCGATGATCGGCTCGGGCATCTTCATCGTCTCGGCGGACATCGTTCGGCAAGTAGGCTCCGCCGGATGGCTGCTCGGCGTGTGGCTCGTCACGGGTTTGCTCACGCTCATCGCGGCGCTGAGCTACGGCGAACTTGCCGCGATGATGCCGCGCGCCGGTGGCCAGTACGTTTATCTACGCGAAGCCTACGGGCCACTTTGGGGTTTCCTCTACGGCTGGACGCTTTTCCTCGTAATCCAGACCGGCACGATCGCGGCGGTTGCGGTCGCCTTCGCGCGGTTCCTCGGCGTGCTCGTGCCGACAATCTCGCCGACGCAATGGATCATCCCGCCAGTCAACCTTTCGGACAATTATGCCGTCAGCCTCTCGTCCCAGCAGTTCGTCGCGATCCTGTTGCAGGTGTTGCTCACCTTCATCAACACGCGCGGGTTGCAACTCGGCAAGCTCATCCAAAACATCTTCACCTCCGCGAAGACGCTCTCGCTGTTCGCGCTGATCGTGATCGGCATTTTCATCGGCAGAAACACTGAGGCCATCCACGCGAATTTCGGCGATCTCTGGTCGCCACACGGCGTGGACGCGATCAAGCCGGACCTGTCCTTTATCGCGTCGGTTACGGCGGCGGGCGGCGCGTTCGGCTTGCTGATCGCGTTTTGCGTCGCGCAGGTCGGATCGCTGTTTTCGTCCGACGCATGGAACAACATCACGTTCACCGCCGGCGAGGTGAAGGAGCCGCGGCGAAACGTCCCGCTCTCGCTCGCGTTCGGGACCGCGCTGGTCACCGCGCTCTACGTGCTGGCGAACGTGGCCTACCTTTGCGTGCTGCCGCTCGAGAAGATTCAGCACGCGCCCGACGACCGCGTCGCCACGGCCGCGATGGAAACCGTCTTCAGCGGCGGCGGCGCTGCGATCATGGCGGTGGCGATCATGATCTCGACGTTCGGCTGCAACAACGGGCTGATCCTCGCCGGCGCGCGGGTCTATTACGCGATGGCGCGCGACGGGTTGTTCTTCAAGGCCACCGGGAATCTTAACGCCCGTCACGTTCCGGCCGTCGGTCTGATGCTCCAGTGCGTGTGGGCCGCGTTGCTCGTATTGCCACGCACGCGTTTGCGCGACGCTGCCACCGGCGCGCCGCTGCTCGACTCCGTGACCGGCGCGGAGCGTTACGGCAACCTTTACAGCAACCTGCTCGACTACGTGGTGTTCGCCGTGCTGATTTTCTACGTCCTCACCATCGCGGGGATTTTCGTGTTGCGCCACACGCGGCCCGATGTCGAGCGGCCGTACCGCGCGTTCGGCTATCCGCTCGTGCCGGCGCTCTATATCGTCCTCGCCACGATCATCATGCTCGTGCTCATCGCGTACAAGACGCAAACGACCTGGCCGGGGCTGTTGATTGTGCTGACGGGTGTGCCGGTTTATTTCCTGTGGCGCCGCCGCGGGAGCGCCCTGCCACCGTGAAGACTGGACATTTGCTTGACTTGATTCCGCCCGGCGATGTTTAACCGCGGCAACACCAACTCCCCCACATGAACCTCTTCCGCCGCAAAAGCATCACGGACCTCCAGGCCGAGGCCGCCAGCGACCACAGCCTCAAGCGTGCGCTCGGCGCGTTGAACCTCACCACGCTCGGCATCGGCGCGATCATCGGCACGGGCATCTTCGTGCTCACCGGCACCGTTGCCGCGCAAAACGCCGGGCCGGCCGTGATCCTCTCGTTCGTGCTCGCGGGCTTCGCCTCGATCTTCGCGGCGCTTTGCTACAGCGAGTTCGCGTCGCTCGTGCCGATGGCCGGCAGCGCCTACACCTACGGCTACGCGACGCTCGGTGAACTGGTCGCGTGGATCATCGGCTGGGATCTCATCCTCGAATACGCCGTCGGCGCGATCACCGTCGGCATCGGCTGGTCGGGCTACGTCGTGTCGTTTCTCAAGGACGTGGGCATTATTGTTCCGCCAACGCTTTCCGCCGCGGCTGGCACACAGTTGATCGACGTGCCGGGGCAGGGCTTCACCGCGGTGACGGCGCTCTTGCTCGAACATCTCAAGTCCACCGGCGTCGATCCCGCAACGCTTACGCATGTGACCGCGTTGTTCAACCTGCCCGCCGTGATCATCGTGGCGCTGGTGACCACGCTGCTGGTCATCGGCATCAAGGAATCCGCCAACTTCAACAACGTCATCGTGCTGGTGAAAGTTGCCGTCGTGCTGCTGTTCATCGCGGGCGCAGCGCGGATGATCCACGCAGCCAACTGGCATCCGTTCATCCCGGCCAACACCGGCGTGCGCGAACACTTCGGCTGGACCGGCGTGATGGCCGGCGCGGGCATCGTGTTTTTCGCTTACATCGGCTTTGATGCCGTGAGTACGGCGGCGCAGGAGGCGAAAAATCCGAAACGCGACATGCCCATCGGCATCATCGGCTCACTCCTTGTCTGCACGGTGCTCTACATCGTCGTCTCGGCCATTGCGACCGGCGTGGTGCCTTATCAACAACTCGACGTGCCCGATCCGATCGCCAAAGCCGCCGACGCCGCAGGACTCGGCTGGATGGGCACGCTGATCAAGGTCGGCGCCCTCGCGGGTTTGTCTTCGGTGATCCTCGTGATGATGCTCGGGCAGTCGCGTGTGTTTTACAGCATGTCGCGCGATGGATTGCTGCCGCCGTTTGTGAGCCGGGTGCACCCGCGCTTTCGCACGCCGTGGATTGGAACGATCCTCACGGGCATTGGCGTGGCGTTCTTTGCGGCGGTGTTCACGGTGCGCGAAGCGGGGGCGCTCTGTTCCATCGGCACGTTGCTTGCGTTCGTGATCGTGTCAGTGGGCGTGCTTGTGCTGCGTGTTCGCGAGCCGAACTTGCCGCGGACGTTCACGACGCCGTGGGTGTGGTTCGTCGCCCCGATGGGCGCTCTCTCGGCGCTTTACCTGATGATCTCGCTGCCGTGGACGACATGGGTGCGGCTCATCGTTTGGTTCGCAATCGGCATCGTCATTTACTTCTTCTACGGCGTGCGCCACAGCCGCCTCGGCAAACCCGCGGATTCCGCGCCGAAGGCCGGCTGACGCTTCTTCGGCGAGCCGAACGCCCGTTTGACGCCTCGCCCGCGTTCACCTACGATTCTCTCCACGCAGCCAGGCGCGTCGTGGCCCCCGGGAAACTTTCGCCGTGGTGGCATTTTCGCGCTTCGCGGCCTGGAAACTATGATGATGCTCAGGATTGTTTTGACCGCGGTGTTCGCCCTCACGCTGGCGGGATGCAAG
>DATDFH010000611.1:0-8204 GCA_036522715.1 Verrucomicrobiia bacterium | reverse complement strand
GTTCGGAGACGCCTTGTTCGGCCGCGTATTTCCGCACGTCTTCGGTGATCTTCATACTGCAGAAGTGCGGGCCGCACATGGAACAGAAGTGCGCGGTCTTGGCGCCTTCCTGCGGCAACGTCTCATCGTGGAATTCTCTGGCCGTTACCGGGTCAAGGGACAGGTTAAACTGGTCTTCCCACCTGAACTCGAATCTGGCTTTCGAGAGCGCGTTGTCGCGGTATTGCGCGCCCGGATGCCCCTTCGCCAAATCCGCAGCGTGCGCCGCAATTTTGTAGGCAATCACTCCATCCTTGACGTCTTTTTTATTAGGCAATCCCAAGTGCTCTTTCGGGGTCACGTAACACAACATCGCGCAGCCATACCAACCGATCATCGCCGCGCCGATGCCGCTGGTGATGTGGTCATAGCCGGGCGCGATGTCGGTGGTGAGCGGTCCGAGCGTGTAGAACGGCGCTTCGCCGCACCACTCGAGTTGCTTCGCCATGTTTTCTTCGATCATGTGCAACGGCACGTGGCCCGGGCCTTCGTTCATCACTTGCACGCCTTTGGCCCACGCGCGCGTGGTGAGTTCGCCCTGCACCTTGAGTTCGCCGAATTGCGCTTCGTCATTGGCGTCGGCAATCGAGCCGGGACGCAGGCCATCGCCGATGCTGAACGCGACATCGTAGGCGGCCATGATGTCGCAGATGTCGTCCCAGTGGGTGTAGAGGAAATTCTCCTGGTGATGCGAGAGACACCATTTGGCCATGATGCTGCCGCCGCGCGAGACGATGCCGGTCATGCGGTTCGCCGTGAGCGGCACGAAGCGCAGCAACACGCCGGCGTGAATGGTGAAGTAATCCACGCCTTGCTCGGCCTGTTCGATGAGGGTGTCGCGAAAGAGTTCCCACGTGAGGTCTTCGGCTTTGCCGTTCACTTTTTCGAGCGCTTGATAAATCGGCACTGTGCCGATGGGCACGGGCGAGTTGCGCAGAATCCATTCGCGCGTGGCGTGGATGTTCTTACCGGTGGAGAGGTCCATGACGGTGTCCGCGCCCCACTTGGTGGCCCAGCGCATCTTCTCGACTTCCTCCTCGATGCTCGACGCGACGGCGCTGTTGCCGATGTTGGCGTTGATCTTCACGAGGAAGTTGCGCCCGATGATCATCGGCTCGGACTCGGGGTGATTGATGTTGTTCGGGATGATGGCGCGGCCGGCGGCGACTTCATCGCGGACGAATTCGGGCGTGATCTGTGCGGGAATGCGCTGGGGGAAGCGAGTGAAGATACCCGGCGTGTAAGGGCTCTGGCCAAGCTGCGATGAACCGGCGTGTTGTTTGTTGAGGTCGTTGCGAACGATGTCCTTCGACATCTCGGCAATCTTCGCCCGGCCCATATTCTCACGGATGGCGATGAACTCCATCTCCGGCGTGATGATGCCAGCGCGCGCGTAAGCGAGTTGCGTGACGACTTTGCCAGCCCTCGCGCGAAGCGGCTTGCGGCGCGGCGCAGTCAGACCTTCAAGCCGAAATGATGTTTCATCCTGACGCCGTGCGCGGACGATGCCACGGTGCTGCTCGGAAAGGTAGCCGTCGTCTATCGGTTCCACCAGACGGCCCTCGTGTTCTTCGACATCGCCGCGCGCGCGAATCCATTTCGCTCGCAGCGGGGGCAGGCCATTCTCCACGTTGCCGGTGAAATCCGGATCACCCCACGGGCCGCTCGTGTCGTACACGCGCACAGGCTCGTTCACCTCGATCTGGCCGTTGAAGGATTTCGTCGGCGCGAGTTCGATTTCCCGCATCGGCACCCGCACGTCGGGATGCAGTTGGCCCGGCACACGGACGCGTCGGCTGCCGGGCAACTGTTCGCTGCTGTGCGGTTCGAGCATTTCTTTGGTCGCGATCATACGAGCGTGTTTTGCAGCGCGGACGGCGCCGCCGCCGCCGCAGGTTGAATCCAGGAAAGCCCGCCGAAGATCAGTTGTTCCCTTCGCCAGCATTATCTGGATCAGGTTCAACGGGTCTTCCGATGCATCGGAACTCTCAGCCGTTCGCAACGGCTCCCCGGAATGGCTGCAAACTAGGACGCCGCTTCGGGCCAGTCAAGAAGTCCACGCGGCGCGCGCTGAAGCGCCGTCACCGGCCAGTGAGCAGCGGCCCGAGCAGGACATAATAGGCTACCGAGAAGTAAATCACGATTCCGGTCACGTCCACCAACGTCGCGACGAACGGCGCCGAGCACGTGGCCGGATCGAGCTTGCAGACGCGCAGGAGCAACGGCAGCATCGCCCCGACGAGGCTGCCCCACAGCACCACACCCACCAGGCTGCCGCCGATGGTAAACGCGAGCGCCGACACGTGCGGCCCGTAGTTGGCGAATCCCAACGCCTGCCAGGCGAAGATGCGCGCGATGCCGAGCGCAGCGAGAATGCAGCCCAGCATGAAGCCCGCGGTGAGTTCACGGCGGAACACCCGCCACCAGTCGTGCAGCGTCACGTCGCGCAACGCCATCGCGCGGATGATCAACGTCGTCGCTTGGGAGCCGGAGTTGCCGCCGCTCGAAAGGATCAGCGGAAGAAAGATCGCCAGCACGGCGGCCTTTTCGATTTCGGTCTCGAAATACTGCATCGCCGTCGAGGTGAACATTTCACTGACAAAGAGGATCGAGAGCCACGGCGCCCGCTTCTTGACCATCTCGAAAAGGCTGATCTTCAAATACGGCACGTCGATCGCCTCCATGCCGCCGAGTTTCTGGATGTCCTCGGTCGCCTCGCGCTCGGCGATGTCGAGCACGTCGTCCACGGTGACAACGCCGATGAGCACATCGTGCGAATCCACGACGGGGAGGATGGTTGAGTCGTACTTCTTGAACGCGGCGACGGCGGACTCCTCGGGATCGGTGGCGCGCAGAAAAATGCGCTGACCTTCGAGAAGCGCGCCGATGGGCGTGTTGGGCGGCGCTACTACAAGGTTGCGTAGCCGGACGAAATCGACGAGCCGTCCCCGGTCGTCCACAACGTAAAGCTGATTGATTGCCTCGCGCTTGTTCCGTTCGCGGCGCAGGTGGTCGAGCACCTCGCCCACCGTCCATTCGTCCTTGATCGCCACATACTGGGGCGTCATGCGGCGGGCGATGGAGCCTTTCGGGTAGCCGAGCAGTTCGGTGGCGACCTTGCGCTGCTCGGGCGTGAGGAGATTGAGGAGCTTCTGGGTGGCGGCGGCAGGCAGTTCCTCCAGCAGCGCCGTGCGGTCGTCGGCCGGGAGATTGTTGAGGATGGCGGCGACCTGCTCGCTGCCGAGCGCCTGCACGAGTTTTTCCTGCTGCTCCATGCTGAGGTGCTCAAAAACGTCGGCGGCGAAGTCGTGTGGGAGCACGCGGAGCAGCACGGCCATGTCGTCGTCGGGAATGTCGGTCAAAATCTCGGCAAGGTCGGGCGCGGAGAACTCGCAGAGGATTTCGCGGAGCTGGTTGAAGTTCCGCGCGCGGATCAGCTCGGCGATCTCAGGCTGGAGCAGGTTGCCGATCATGCGCTGCGATCAAACCGCCGACGCCGCGACGCGTCGAGAAACAAAGAGCCGTTCCGCATCACACGGAACGGCTGTTTTTCCCGGGCGAATTTGCGTTCGCGTCAGGTTTCAAAGGACTTGCCGCAGCCGCAGCTTTGTTTCGCGTTGGGGTTGGAGATCTTGAATCCACCGCCGGTAAGCGCGTCGCTGAAATCCACGACCGCGCCGCGAATCTTCTCCGCGCTGAACGCATCCACCAGCACGCGTACGCCATGCTGTTCGGTCGCGAAATCGCCGTCACGAAACTCGTCAAACACCATGCCGTATTGCATGCCCGAGCAGCCGCCCTGCTCAATGTACACGCGCAGTCCCTTTTTCGCGGCGTCGGCTTCCTTGGCGAGCATCGCTTTGACTTCGGTCGCGGCGCTGGGCGTGAGGCCGACGACCACTTCGGTTTGCGTTTCAGTGTTCATTTGAGTTGCCGGGCCAAGCTAGCCAGTGCATCGGGGGCTGTCAAACCGGCCAGCGTCACTGGGCGGCCGTGTCCACGCCGCGCGCCCGCGCGCGTTCGAGCTTTTTCTCCAGGACCGGCCGCAACGGCGGCACGAGTTCGCGCAACCGTTCGTAGAGCTTCACGGCCTCGTCCCACCGCTGTTGCGTTTCGAGCAACGCCGCCGCGCGCAGTCCCCCTTCCTTCACCCAGAACACGTCGGCGGTTTCGCCGTCCTTGAGCACCTTGCCATAGACGACGTTGAGATAGTGGTCGAGCGCGAGACGGTTCGGCTCGGCGCGTTCCGGCCCGGTCTTCAACTGCGCCTGCTTCTCAAAGACCATTCCAAGCCCGACCTCGGCCTGGCTGCGGAGCGCAACGCCGGCGGCGGGATGTTCGCGCGCGCGGCGGTACGCTTCCAGCGCGTCGTCGTAACGCTTGGGATCCTGCGCGGCCAGTTGAAGGTAACAGTTGGCAATGCTGCCGAACGCCGCCGGCACCAACGGGTCGGTGGGAAACTTTTGTGTGATGCGGCGGAACGCGTCGATGGCGTCGCTGAACTTCGCCACGGACTTGGCGGGATCGCTCACCGGTTCCTCCTTCATCGCGTCGCCCCACAGGAGCAACGCCTCCGCGGCGAGGCCGGGCGGCGCCTGCTCGTCGGTGAAGACGCTCGCAAAATAATCGCGCGCATCCTTGTAAGCCTGGCGCGCGACGGCCGAACGGCCCGCCATGAGCCGCGCACTGTAGGTCAGTTTCGACACCGGCCAGTTCGTGTTCTGGAAGAGCAACTGGTAGTTCTTTTCCGCGTTGAGGAAATCGCCGGCGCGCTGATAGTGGTCGGCGATCCAGTTCTGCGCCACCGGCGCGTAGGCATTGGTCGGAAAGCGCTCGATGAAATCCTTGAACCGGGCCAGCGAGTTCGTCTCCTGCTTCGCGCGCGCGGTGAGCCATGCGCGGTCGAACTCCGCCTGGGGGCGCGACGGATGCCCGGGGTTGCGGCTGATCCACTCGTCGAGTTTGCCCAGGCCGGCGGTCCAGTCCTGGTCCTGCACGTAGGTGCGGGCGATGGCCAGGTGCACTTCGGACGCAAGCTTCGAGTCGGGGAAGCGCCGAAGAAAATCAAGGAACACCGCGCGCGCCTGCGCCGGCTGCCCACGGCGGTTCAACGCCTGCCCCAGCAGTAGCAGGCTGCGATCGCTGAAAAAACTGTCGGGATACCACGCCAGGATTTTCGCCACGGCGCCGCTGGCGGTGTCGAGATCGCCCAGCTCGATGCTCGCGCGGATGATCTGGTACCACGCCTGGTCGAAGAACGATTCGCGCACGCGCGGGAAGTTTTCATAACCCTGGACCACCGCCTGATAGTTGCTCACCGCGCCGCGAAAATCTTTTTGCTGGAAGAGCACGTCCGCCAGCTTGAAGCGCGCGATCGCCTGCTCCTCCGACACCGCGAGCCGCTCGACGGCCATCTGGAACGCCGCCCCCGCCTCCGCCAGCCGCCCGTCCTCCCAGAACACCAGCCCACGATTCAACTGCGCCTTGCCGCGAAACGGACTCTGCGCAAAATCCGCGACGAACCGGTCGAGTTGCGTGCGTGCCTCGGCGAGGAGATTCGAGCGCGCGCCCGCTTCAGCGTCGGGCGGCAGGGTGAAGTATTGTTTGAGCTTCACCTCGGCGAGCGTGAGGCGGACCACGTCCAGCGATGCGTCCTGCGGATGCTCCTTCAGGAAACGTTCGAGCCACTGCACCGTGCTGGCGGATTGGTTCTGAGCGAGGGAAATCTCGATGATCTTCAACAGCGCCTGCCGCCGGCGCTCCCCCGGCAGATCGCCGCTGAGATTGTGCTCGAACGCGGCCGCGGCTACGTCGAACTGTCCGAGCTCTTGGAGAATGTTTCCCTGAAGCGCGTGGGTCTCCGCTTGAAACTCGCGCGAGCCGGAGGCCGTGGCCAGGCGCGCGAGTTCGGCCACCGACGCGACGGCCAGTTCCGCGTCGCCGGACTCGAAGTTCACGCGGGTCAGCCAGTATTGCCGCAGCCACGCCAGCTCAGGGCTGAGCGCGCGCTCACCGAGCGGCGCGAGGGCCTTGAGTGCCCCGGGGAAATCCTTCTGCTGCGCCAGCGCCTCCGCGAGCAGCAACGCGCCGCGCACCACGGGCTCGCTGAGGATCTGCGATTTCGCCGCCGTCTGGAACGCGCCCTTGGGATCGCGCAACAACTCGATGGCCCTGGTGGTCTCACCGATTTTGAATCGTGCGAGCGCCTCGCGATATGCGGCGTCGAGGCGGCGTGACGATTTCGGGAAACCGGCCACCACTGACTCGAAGCCCGCCGCCGCCGCCTTCAAGTCGCCGAGTTGAAACTGCGCCTCCGCCAGCCAGAAGCGGTATTCGTCGAGCAGGCTCCCCGCCGCAGCGAGCCGGCTGTTGAGCAGCGCAACTGCGCCAGTGTAATCCTTGAATTTTGATTTCGCCTGCGCCTGGAGTAGCACCGCGCGGGGAGCGAGATCCGACTGCGGGTTTGCGGCGGTAAATTCGCCCAGCTCGCGCTCAGCGCGTTCGTAGAATCCGTCGGCAAACGCGCGCACGGCCGCATCGAAGGCGCGCTTCTCCGCCGCCGTCGGCGCCGCGGCCGACGCCGCAAGCGCGAGGTTCAGCAGCAGCGCCATGACGCCGCACCAGTTGGAGAATTGTTTCACCAGCGTTTCGTTAGACCGCGATGGGCCGCCTGCGTTTCAAAGTGTGCCGACGCGGAACTCACTTTGCGCAGCCCGGCCACGGAAGAAAATGCGGCCCGCTTACGCTGCGCGTCGAGGAGATAAATGGCCGCGATCAGCTTGAAGGCGCCAAGCGGGATAACCGCGCGCGGCGGGACCGTGGGAGCGAAGAGATTGCCCGCAAAACACGCGAATGGACGCGAAATATTCAGGGGCATTTGTTTCGCTTCGTTTTGCGTGCTTCGTGGGCAAATCGTTTTCACACGGCCGCGCCGTCAGCGCAGCACGCGCGCCAGAAACTGTCCGGTGAAACTTTGCGCGCAGCGGGCCACCGCTTCCGGCGGGCCTTCGGCCACGATGCGCCCGCCGCCAGTGCCTCCTTCAGGACCGAGGTCGATCAGCCAGTCGGCGGTCTTGATCACTTCGAGATTGTGTTCGATCACCAGCAACGTGTTGCCGGAGGCGCGCAACTTGAAGAGCACTTCGAGCAGCTTGGCCACGTCGTGGAAATGCAGCCCGGTGGTCGGCTCGTCGAGGATGTAGAGCGTGCGGCCGGTCTGCCGGCGCGAGAGTTCCGACGCGAGCTTGATGCGCTGCGCCTCGCCGCCCGAGAGCGTGGTGGCGTGCTGGCCGAGCTTGATGTAACCGAGGCCGACCTCGGCGAGCGTGAGGCACGGTTCGAAAATCTTCGGCACCGCGCGGAAGAACGCCACCGCCTCGTCCACCGTCATGTCGAGCACGTCGGCGATGTTGCGGCCCTTGTAATTGATTTCGAGCGTCTCGCGGTTGTAACGCCGGCCGCCGCACGCTTCGCACGTCACATAGACCGGTGGCAGGAAGTGCATCTCGATCTTGAGCACGCCGTCACCCTCGCACTTCTCACAGCGCCCGCCCTTGACGTTGAAGCTGAAGCGGCTCGACGTGTAGCCGCGCACCTTCGCCGTGGGCAGTTGCGCGAAGAGGTCGCGGATGGCGTTGAACATGCCGGTGTAGGTGGCGGGGTTCGAACGCGGGGTGCGGCCGATGGGCGTCTGGTCGATGACGATGACCTTGTCGAGCAGCTCCTTCCCTTCGATGGCCCGATGCGCGCCGGGCCGTTCCTTGGAGCCGAACCAGTGGCGAAACAGGGCGCGCCGCAGGATGTCGTCCACCAGGGTGCTCTTGCCGGAGCCGCTCACGCCGGTGATGCAGGTCAGGGTGCCGAGCGGAATGCGCACGTCGATGTTCTTCAGGTTGTTCTCCGTGGCGCCAAGGATTTCGAGCCAGCCCTTTTCGGCGGAGGGCGGGACGCGCCGTTTCGGGACGGGGATCGACAACTGGCCATTCAGGTACTTGGCCGTGAGCGAGCGCGGATTTTTCAACACGTCCTCCAGGGTTCCGGCCGCGACGAGTTCCCCGCCCCGCACGCCCGCGCCGGGGCCGAGGTCGAGGACATAGTCGGCCTGCCGGATCGTGTCTTCATCGTGCTCGACCACGATCACGGAATTGCCGATGTCGCGCAGGTGC
>DATDFH010000610.1:0-2670 GCA_036522715.1 Verrucomicrobiia bacterium | reverse complement strand
TCGTCCTCGCGGAAGCGCCAGCGCCACGTCTCGTCGAAGCCGGAGTAGAGCACGCGGCCCGCGCCCTGCCGGCGAAAGACGAGCGCGGGCAACGTCCGCACTCCAATCGCGGCGCTGAGCAACGTGTCCGTGCCCGGCAGCGCAATCGCAGGCGCGACCCAACGCGGAGTGGGCAGCGAATTCCACACGGTTTCACTCTCCGTCGTGCCCGGCGCGAGCGAGAGAGCGGTCGAGGCCGTGCCGCGCGAAGTGAGTTTCATCTCGATGACCGATCCTTCGAGCGGCGCGCCGTGCCATGTGACCGGGAACAACGCGGCCAGCGGCGTGTTGGCGTAGCTCGCGAGCGTTTCCTGCCGGCCGTCGATGAAAATGATTCCGCCGCCCCGCGCCTCGACGAATTCCTTGAGCCAGCCGAGTTCCTCCGGTTTGAAATACGCTGCCGGTACGTCGCCGAAGACGACGAGTTGATAGCCGAACAGCGTCTCGCGGTCGGCGGGAAATTTTCCCGCCCCCGTGCCCCGCGGCCACGGTCTTGGCGGCGGACCGGAATCGGCGAGCAGCGCGTTGACTTCCCATTGATTGTCACGTTCGAGCAGATTGCGCAGGTAACGGAATTCCCAGCGCGGCCGGCCGTCGATCAGCAGCACCTTCGGGCGTTGGCGGATGGCCTGGAAGCGGAACGAGGCGGTGTTGTTGTTCGTCACCTTCTCGTTCACCAGCGGCGTCGCGGTGAAGGTCAGCGTCACCGGCGCGCTCGCGCTATTCGTGTCGATGCTGGCGCCGGCGACCTGCGGCAGTTCCTTCATCGCAAAATCGAACGGCACGATGCGCCGATGCTTCTGCTCGGTCGGCAGCGTCCTGGCCCAGATCGTTTTGCCGCCCGACTCGGCCTTGAGCAGAAATCCCTGACCGGCGGGGAGATCGTCCTTGAGCACGACTTCGCCCTTGAGGCGGTCTTCGACGAACACCGAGTCCGGGCCGTTGATGCTGACGATCGCGAGATCGTCGGGCGGCAAATGCGAGCCGACGCCGACGGTGTGAACCGGAATCGAGCGGTTGCCAAGCATGCGCGCGACTTCGAGCGGCGAGCGTCCGTTGTTGTGCTGGCCGTCGGTGAACAGCACGACGGCGACGTGGTCCGCGCCCGAGACGGTCTCGACGCCTTTGAGGAGCGCCGTGGACAGATCGGTGAAAGGGTTGGTCGGCGACGCGGAAAGCGTTGCGGGCGTTTCATTGCGCGCATCTTCCGCATGCAGGCCGCCGCGCCAGAGCAGTTCCGGGTCGGGTGCCGAGGCGGTGCGGATTTCGACCCGGTGCTTTTCGGCAAGGCGCGCAACGAGGTTGGTTCTTAGCAACAGCGACTCAATGCGCTTCCAGCGCGACTGATGGTCGAAATTTTCCATCGCGTGACGGACGGATTCATCGCTGGCCGAGGCGAGCCGGCGCAAATAATCGTCGTAAGCATTCTGGAGGTCTCGCTGCCAGCGGGCAACAAACGGGGCGAGCGCGGAAAGCTCGGCTCTTCTGTTGCGCGAACGCGCCGACGTGCCGGCGACGAGCTCGGTCGCGCGCGCGAGCAGTTCGGTGCGGAAACGCGGCGTCTGCTGCGCGGCGTTGGGCCAGGCGTCGGGCCGGATTCTGTCGAGATGATCGGCAGCGGCCTTGACGGCGCGAAACAAATTCGTCGCCAGCGCGGCGATGTCGGCGGGCTTTGAATCGCGCGCGGCGGGAAGTCGTGTGGGCGCCTGGGTGAGGGCGTCGAGTGCGCGCTTGAGTGCCGGATCGTACGAGCCGGTGGGCAACTGGCCGAGTTGCTCGGCGATCAGGAGTTTGCGATGCGGCTCCATCGCGGCGTCGTTCAGCGCCATGCTCTGCGACGAATCGACGAATACGAGCAAGTGGGCGACTTCGCCGATAACTCGCGTGTGGTGCAGCACCGGCCCGGTGAAGATGAGGACGAGCAGCAGCACAGCGAGCAAGCGGAGCAAGGGAAGCAGCCAGCGGAGAACGTCGGTGCGGGTGCGCGTTTCGCGCCAATAGAACAAACCCGCCGCGACGGCGAGCACCAACGCGACGGACACGCCAATCCACAAATGCCAACTTCCGGTGAAGCGGAGGTCAGTCATGCGAGCGCCTTCATTTCCCCGCCCTCCTCCCGAACCATTGTTCGAGCACCATCTCGGCGCACACCAGCGCGAGCACGGCCCAGAGCAGCGGGCGCCAGGCTTCGCGGCCGAAGCGGCGGCGTTGATCCAGCGCGGTGTATTCCTCCCACGACGTGACGACCGCGGCGTTGAACTCCTTCGCGACGGCGCCCAACTCCTCGTCGCTCAACCACGCGAGGTCGGACTCCTCGCGCGAGGTGCTCACGACGAAATGCAACGGCGCGCCGTCGGGGCCGGTGAGCGTGTAGAGGCCGGGCTGCGCGGTGTCGCGATACTCCACAACGCCGTGCGTGCCGACCATCTCGACGGCGAGTTCCGTGCGCCGGCCCGCCGGGTCGGTGATGAATGCTTTCTTGCGCGCGTCGGTTCGCGGGAAAAACGCGAGCAGCGGCTTGCCAACTCCGACATTGCGCGGCGGATAAACGGTCGAGGCGAGATACGTGACAAGCCGCTGCATGAGCGGCACGTAAGCCGGGCGCGCGGGCAGGTTGCTCCAATCGGCATC
>DATDFH010000609.1:0-10258 GCA_036522715.1 Verrucomicrobiia bacterium | reverse complement strand
AGTCACGAACACGGTGAAGTCCGTCGGCCCATAATAATCACACACCGCCTGCACGCG
Organism: Verrucomicrobiia bacterium; assembly: GCA_036522715.1. Lineage (GTDB taxonomy): Bacteria > Verrucomicrobiota > Verrucomicrobiia > Limisphaerales > JACQFS01 > DATDFH01. Next base: position 10,201 of record DATDFH010000609.1, on the reverse strand, counting down.
ACTCGACTGGTTGAGGTTCGCGCCGACGTCGTATTCCTTCACATCGCCGCTGGTGCCGAGCAGCGCGACGAGGTGCCCACCCGCCGAACTGCCCCACACGCCGAAGCGCTTCGGGTCGAGGTTGTATTCCTTCGCGTGGGCGCGCAGCCAGCGGATGGCGGCCTTGCAGTCCTCAATCTGCGCCGGGAAAACCGCGTGGCCGCTCAGGCGATAATTGATGCTCGCTACCGCGTAGCCGCGCTCGGTGTAACCATTGCGCAACGGCGGGCAGCCATCCTTGCTACCCGCGGCCCAGCCTCCGCCATGCACCCAGATGATGAGCGGCAGCGGCCCATCCGCCTTCTCCGGCACAAACACGTCCAGCTTGTGCCGCTCGTGGCCGTTCTCGATGTAGGCGAGGTCTCGGTGCGCCTTCGTGCCGTCCGGCGTGCGCGCGGGCGGAGCGGCGGTTCTCTTCTGAGCTTCCTGCGCGGACAGAACCGGTGCGATGAACAGGAGTGCGGCGAGAAGGCCGGGCGAAACAGCGGATGGGATTTTGGGGTTCATAGACTTTGGGGATGACGGCGGATATCGGCTTCGACAGGAACGAACCTACGCGGGCTGGCAGTCGCAACCGGGCCAGCCCACAAACTCGGGACAAAAGCAAACGGAGGGGGGTCATGTGCTTTGGTAGCAAAGCATATTTCCCGCCGCATTCTCGTCAAGCCAAACTTTCCCGTTCCGCTGGTGCGCGGTTCAGGCGCCCGGACTATTCCCCGCTGTAAATGTTCTCGATGACCTTGGCGAGCACCCGCTTGGCTGCCTGCACCTCGGCGTCCGTGAGATTGCGCTGAAGCTTCGCGACCACGCCGCGGTGGAAGGCGAGCAGGCGCGGTTGCAGTGAGCGGCCTTTCGGGGTTAGGCGAATGCGCATTGCGCGACCGTCGGCCTTGCAGCGGCGGCAGGTGACGAGGCTGGCCTTGCGCATCCGAGCGAGGAGGCCGGTAAGGCTCGCCTGTGAAAGGCGGATGCTGTCCGAGATGTCCTTGATGATGCAGTTGTCGCGCTCGTAGAGAAACAGGAGGACGTGGCCCATGCCAGGCGCGAGGTGCTCGTCGAGGCCGGAGGTTTTGAGTTCGCGCTCGACCAGGCCAAGAAAGCCATAAAAGACGCGCGGCAAGTAAAGCGGCAAGTCATCAAGTGCGGAACCGGGTCGGGCCGAAACCATTGGCCGAGACTAACGGGGAGCCATCCCGCAGGCCAGCGTGTTCCGACGTGTTGATCCGGCGGCGCTCAACTCATCGGCAGGCCGAAGTGATTCTCGGCGACCCATATGGTCAAATCGGTCGAACAAATGATTTCGCAAGCAGTCACATCGGGAGCAAAAAAGGTTGCCGGTAGACGTATTCTTCCACTCACAAATTTTTTGACTGACACATCTAGCCTCCGTCGCCGACCTGTTTTAGCACCCGTTCGGACACAGCGTAATCATTTTGCAACCGCACGTTGTCATCATCGGAGCCGGGATCATCGGACAAACTCACGCGCTGACGGCGTTGCAGCCGGGCCGGAAATGGGGCCGAGGTAGTTCTGAATTTTGTGCGGCGAACTCTTCGACTCATGCGGCATTTTCCCATCTGGAGTCGGGTTCATCGCCCTTCAGGGAATAAACTGAGCAGGAAATGAATTAAGAGGCGAGGGTCGGTTTTCATCCCTCATCTCGGAAGCAGACTTGACGAAAATTGATGACGCATTAGTGTCGTAAGTTGCTTTTTATAAGCAACTTGGAGGCGAGGGTCGGAATCGAACCGACGGATGGAGCTTTTGCAGAGCTCTGCCTTACCACTTGGCTACCCCGCCGCCCAAAGACCCACGCAGCGTATTCAAGCCCGCCCACAGCGCAAGAATTTGTTTGGTGTTCACGCCAGCACCGGATGCACCTTATCGCACGCTTGAAACGACCGCGCCGACTCCTATAGTTCCACCATGCCGTCGCCGGAGAAAGTCGCCTGCAAGCAAAAGTTCGCCGAGTTCCTCGGAACGAAGAATCTCCGCCTCACTTCGCAACGGCAGGCCATCATCGACACTGTGTTCGAGACGGATCAACACTTTACCGCGGAACAACTGCTCGCCTGGTCGCGCCGCCGCGACAAGTCCGTCTCCCGCGCCACGGTCTATCGCACGCTCCCGCTGCTCACCGAAAGCGGCCTCGTTCGCGAGATGGATTTTGGCAAGGACCACAAAATCTACGATTCGAACTACGCCGACCATCCGGAGCACAGCCACATCATCTGTTCGGATTGCGACAAGATCGTGGAGTTCGAGAGTGAAAAGATCGCGCGGATCGAGACCGAGATTTCCCACAAGCTCGGTTTTTCGGTCAAAGCGCAACGGCTTCACATCACCGCGTCGTGCGACGAGTTCAAGAAGCTTGGCCGCTGCACGAAGAAGAACTGCGACGCCAAGCACGCCTAACGGACTCACTGCCAGGGACGCCCTCCCTCCTACCTCCCTTTCGCCGGAACCGCCTGCTTTCGATAATCGTCGAGGAACTGCATGAGCAGCCGCTGCTGGTCCGGCTTAAGTCTGGATTTGCGGGTCATTTTCAGCATCCAGTCGTCCCACTTCCCTTGAGCGTAATCCGTCGGTTCGTAGAACTTGTGACACTTGGCGCACTTGACCTCGTAGATCTTGCGCGCGGCCGTGGTATCAGCAGCCGACAACTCGCCCGCCCGGGCGGAGAGAGTGAGGCCGGCGAGTATCGCCGGGATGCACCGTGACAAAAGCATCAGAGGTCGAAGCCGATCAACAACCGGATGTTCACCCGTTCATTGTGCACCAGATCGAGGTTGTGCGCACCGTCGTTCACACCGTCCCAATTGCGTCCGAACACCTGCGGCATCACCGTCATCGTCGCCCACCACTTTTCGCTGCGATAGCTCACCACCGGGCCGAGATAGATCGCCGTGGTCTCGAATTCCTTGTAGTCCGGCACCTTGGTCACACTGAGCGCCTCAACGCCCACGGACCATTTCTTGCCGAACGTCCGCGCGATGCCGAAGCTCGCGCCGAATTCGCCCTCCAGCGCGTGCAAATTGTCCTCCCACTCGACCGCGTGGGTCAGGTTGAGCGCCCACTTCCAATCCCCATGCCGCTGGCCGAGGATGATCTTCGTTTCGATCTCAGCTTCTTCACCCGAGTAGCGCGGCTCCAGGTACAGCGACACTCCGACTGCGTGGTTGGCGGGGTTGACGATGTTCACGATATTCTCCAGCGACACGCCTTTGAACGAGAACTGCGACATGTTCGGGTCCAGCGCGGTGGCGTCGAAGAAGCTCTCGTGCGAGTAATTCAGGTAGAGCGCGGCCTGCCAGGTGTCCGTGATGCCGTGCTCCAGCTCGGTGCGGAAATCCCAGCGGTTATAGTTGCCCTGCCCGCTCTGGCTTGCGCGGCCGACGCCCAAGGTCACCCACTGTTCCACCTCGGTCGCGCCGGCCACCATCGTCTCCGGTTCGTAGGTGAAGGTGAACAGGCGCTCAGTTGCGCCAGCGGGCGGCAGGGACGCGAACGCCAGGCCAAGTCCAATGAGCGCCGTGTTGAGCCGGGCGCTGCTCCGATTCTGTGTGAATGAATTTGTCATAACGGCGCGCATTTAATTGAGAACGAATCTCAGCGTCAACAATTTTATTGCGACTGAATCTCAACACACTTCAACTCGCCAGAATCCTGTCGAGCTTACCGGAGATCTGCTTGAGTCGCTCAGCCGGCTCAACGCCCGGCGGGCGATAGGCGGGTTCGCAGATGGCAAAACCTTCGTAGCCGACCTCGTCGAGCGCCTTCATGATTGCAGCCCAGTTGTTGTCGCCTTCGAGGTAGTCCACCTGGAAACCGGCGCGCTTCCCTTCGGACTCGTGCTTCTTGCGGCTGAATTCCTTGACGTGCAGCGTGGCGATGCGTTTGCCGAGCACCTTGATCCAATGCTCCGGCCAGCCCACATACATCATGTTGCCGATGTCGAAGTGCACCGCCATCCAGGGGCTGTTGAAGTCGTCGATGTATTTGCGCATCTCAATCGGGCTGAGGAGGAAATTGTTCCAGACGTTCTCGATGGCGATCTTGACCTTCAACTCGGCGGCCAGCGGCAGAGCCTCGCGAATGGCCGATTGCGTGCGATCCCAGTTCTCGGCGTAACTGGTCTTCTCATCGACGCCGCCCGCGATGGTCAACACCGCGCGCGCGCCGTAACGCTTGGCGTCGCGCAAGGCCTGCTTGAGCGCGTCAATCGCCGTCTGACGCACGCTGGGAATCGGACTGCTGAGCGGCCGCGTCTGTGCGCCGATGACGACGGAAGGGATTTGCAGCCCGGTGGCGTCGCGCGCGCGGAGCACCTCGTCCTGATCCATCAAACCGCGCGGTTCGACGCCCGCGAAACCGGCGGCCTTGATCATCTGAAACTTCTCCAATGTCGGCAAGTCGCGTCCGCCGGCGGGGAAGGCGGAGAGCATGTAGCCTTTTCGGACGCGCTGCGCGCGCGGCGCGTCGGCGGAGAATAGCGGTGAGGCAAGTGCGACAGCGGACGCGGCGAGAAAGGCGCGGCGGTTCATGGGAGGAGAATTAACGCAAAGGCGCCAAGGCGCAAAGAGGCAAAAGAAAGCAGCAGCCGAGCTGACGCGGCTCCAATTCTTCTCTGTTCCAATATGAAGTGAGCCTCGTTACCTCGGCTGCTACGAAGAAAAGGCGCGAAAACCTTTTCGACCTTCGCGTCTTTGCGTCTTTGCGTTGAATTCTTCGCTCAGATGAACTCCGTCTTGCCCGGCATCGCCACGGGCGGGACGGGGAGTTTCATGTCCCACGAAATATTTCTCGGGAAGGTGTCTTCCTTCGAGTTGAGCGCCATCTCCCAAGTGATCTCCTTGCCGGTGTAGGCGGACATGCGAGCCATGATCGCCATCAACGTGGTCTTGGTGAATCGGTCGCCAGTATTGATCGGCTTGCCGGCGCGGATGCTCTCGTACATTTCCTGGTGCTCGGTGTCGTAGCCGTTGTCGGCAAAGCCCGCGGGCGCTTTCCAGCGCCACGGGTTTTCGCTCTTGATGATGACGTGGCGCTTGCCGCCGCTTTCGCCTTCATACACGCCCTTGGTGCCGAAGACCGTATCGGTGTTCGCCTGATACGTGCGGTCGATCTGCCGGCAGAAGTGGTAGCCTTTCACGCCGCTTTCCCACTTGTACTCGGCGGAGAAATGATCGTAGATGTGACCGTATTCGCCGCCCGGCTCGCCGGGGCGGCATTGACGGCCGCCGGTGCAGACCACGCTCACGGGCGGTTCGTCCTTCATCGTCCAGAGCATCTTGTCGATGCTGTGCACGGCCTGCTCGACGATGTGATCGCCACCGAGCCACGTGAAGTAATACCAGCGGCGCAACTGCCACTCCAAATCGGTCTTCGTGTTCTGCCGGTTCCATTTCGGGTAACGGTCCACCGCGCCGGTGTAGTAGCTCGAATAGATCGCCGTGATGTCGCCGATGGCGCCCTCGTGAATGCGCTTATAAGCCTCGCGATTGGCGTGCGTCCAGCGCCACACGAAACCATCCACGAGCGCGAGGTTCTTCTCCTTCGCCTTCTTCACGCTCTCCATCACCGAGCGCACGCCGGGTCCGTCCACGGCCATCGGCTTCTCGGCGAAGACGTGCTTGCCCGCGTCCACCGCCGCCTTGATGTGCAGCGGGCGGAAGCCCGGTGAAGTCGTCAGGAGCACCACGTCCACGCCGGAGTCGATGACCTTCTGATACGCGTCGAGGCCGACGAACTTGCGCTCCTCGGCGACGTTGATCTTCTCGGGGTTGCTCTTGAACTGGCCCTTCAACGTTTCGAGGCTCGCGTCGATCTTGTCGCGGAAGACTTCGCCCGTCGCCCACAACTCGACGTTGCTGTCGGCGTCGAGCGCCTGCTTGGCGGCACCGGTGCCGCGCCCGCCGCAGCCGATCCAGCCGATCTTGAGTTTGTCGCTCAGGTTCTTGGCGCGAACGAGCGACGGGAAACTGATCGCGCTTGCGGCGGCGGCAGCGGCGCTGGAGTTCTTGATGAATTGACGGCGATTGGGAAGCGGTAGCGAGTTCATGGTCAAATGAGATGTTCGGTGCCGATATTGATTCGAGCCGCGCGCAGGTCAAGCGGCCTCTGGATGAATGTCGCAAATCCTCCCGATTAGCGGCCATTCCCGCCGGGAAAGGACTTGCGCTGCGGCCCGTTTTCCCGTACTGGCAGGGGCGCTCGATACCAGAACAATTCAAACCATCAGTGTGATCCTGTCGTTATGACCATGGCAAAGACTCGTATTCTCTCGATCCTCGGACTGCTTTTTTTCGCTGCCTCCGCGTTCGCCGGCGAAGCCGACATCAACCTCCCGTCGCTGAAAGATGTTCACTTCTCGACCTTCGGCGGCCTGAGCGGCTACACCATCCTCTACTTCGGCCTCGTGGTGTGCGGCATCGGCGCGCTCTTCGGACTCTACCAATACTCGGCGACGAAGAATCTCCCCGTCCACTCCACGATGTCCGACGTGTCGAACATCATCTGGGAGACGTGCAAGACCTACCTCTTCCAGCAGGGCAAATTCCTCTTCGTGCTGTGGATCCTCATCGCGGCGTGCATCGTCTATTACTTCTTCGGCCTTCAGCACAAACCCGTCGGTGATGTGGCGGTGATCCTCGCGTGCTCGGTGCTCGGCATCCTCGGCAGTTACGGCGTGGCGTGGTTCGGCATCCGCATCAACACCGTCGCCAATTCGCGCGCCGCCTTCGCCTCGCTCTACGGAAACCCGCTCAAGACGCTGATGATCCCGCTCCAGTCCGGCATGAGTGTCGGCCTGCTGCTCGTGTGCGTGGAACTGTTCTTCATGATCTGCATCCTCGCGTTCCTGCCCAAGGAACTCGTCGGCCCGTGTTTCATCGGATTTGCCATCGGTGAATCGCTTGGTGCCAGCGCGCTGCGCATCTGCGGCGGCATCTTCACCAAGATCGCCGACATCGGCGCCGACCTGATGAAGATCGTCTTCAAGCTGCCCGAAGACGATCCGAAGAATCCCGGCGTGATCGCCGATTGCACGGGCGACAACGCGGGCGACTCCGTTGGCCCCACGGCGGACGGCTTCGAGACCTACGGCGTGACGGGCGTGGCGTTGATCGCGTTTCTCGCGCTGGCGCTCGGCCAGTCGGCGATTTGCGGGCAGCTCATCATCTGGATTTTCGCCATGCGCATCCTGATGGTGCTGACCTCGATTGTTTCCTACGAAGCGAACAAAGTCGCCAGCAACGCGCTCTTCGCAAAGGACAAGGGTTTCAACTGGGAACATCCGCTGACGAACCTCGTCTGGCTCACGTCAATTGTTTCGATCGCCGTCACGTTCATCGCGAGCAAGATGCTCCTCGGCGATTTCAAGGATGCCTCCGGCGCGGTGCAACCCGACCTCTGGTGGGTGCTGTCGGGCATCATTTCGTGCGGCACGCTGGCAGGCGCATTGATCCCCGAGTTCACCAAGGTTTTCACCAGCACGCACTCGAAGCACGTCGCCGAAGTCACCAACGCCTCCCGGCACGGCGGCGCGTCGCTCAACGTCCTGTCGGGTTTCGTCGCCGGCAACTTCAGCGCGTTCTGGACCGGCCTCGTGATCCTCTCGCTGATGTTCACCAGCTACAAATTCTCGCTGCACACCTCGGTGATGGCGCTGATGCCGCCCGAATATGCCTTCGCCGCGCCGATCTTCGCCTTCGGCCTCGTGGCCTTCGGCTTCCTCGGCATGGGGCCGGTGACGATCGCCGTCGATAGCTTCGGTCCCGTCACCGACAACGCGCAGTCCATCTACGAGTTGAGCCGCATCGAGCATCATCCCGGCATTCGCAAGGAGATCGAGGAGAAGTTCGGCTTCAAGCCCGACTTCGAGAACGCCAAGCACGAGCTGGAAAAGGGCGACGGCGCAGGCAACACCTTCAAGGCCACCGCCAAACCCGTGCTCATCGGCACCGCCGTCGTGGGCGCGACGACGATGGTGTTCGGCATCATCATGCTGCTCGAACACGTCTTCGGCGGCGCGGTCGCCAAGCTCAGCCTCGTGCAACCGCACGTGCTCCTCGGCCTGATCATGGGCGGCTCGGTGATTTATTGGTTCACCGGCGCGAGCACGCAGGCCGTCGTCACCGGCGCGTACCGCGCGGTGGTGTTCATCAAGAACAACATCAAGCTCGACAAGGCCACCGCCTCGATCGCCGACTCGAAGAAGGTCGTCGAGATTTGCACCGTCTATGCGCAGAAGGGCATGTGGAACATCTTCATCGTGGTGTTCATGTTCGCGCTCGGCCTGCCGTTCTTCGATCCGTATTTCTTCATCGGTTACCTCGTGGCGCTGGCGTTCTTCGGATTGTTCCAGGCCATCTTCATGGCCAACGCCGGTGGTGCTTGGGACAACGCCAAGAAGATCGTCGAGGTGGACCTCCGCCAGAAAGGCACCCCGCTCCACGACGCCACCGTGGTCGGTGACACCGTGGGCGATCCGTTCAAGGACACCAGCTCGGTATCGCTGAATCCGGTGATCAAGTTCACTACGCTGTTCGGCCTGCTCGCCGTCGAGATCGCCGTCGAGATGAAGAAGAAGACGCCCGATTCGAGCCTGCCAATGATCATCGGCTGTGTGTGCGTGGCGGTGGCGCTGGTCTTCGTGTGGCGTTCGTTCTATGCGATGCGCATCCCCGAGGAGAGCGCGAAGGACTGAGTCGCACAAAGACTTTCACACGGGGCAGGCGCGAGCCTGCCCCGTTTTCGTTTTCGGTCATGAAGCGGATTGTTTCTCTCCTGCCCAGCACGACGGAAATCGTGTGCGCGCTTGGCGTCGGCAACTGGCTCGTCGGTCGCTCGCATGAGTGTGATTTCCCGGAACAAGTCCGCCGCCTGCCCTTCTGCACCCGCGCCAAGCTCGACGCCGCCAAACCGAGCGCGCAGATCGACCGCGACGTGAAGGCGCTCGTGGGCAACGCGCTTTCGCTCTACGAAGTTGACGCGGCCAGGCTTCGCGAACTCCGGCCCGACGTGATTCTCACACAGGCGCAGTGCGAGGTTTGCGCCGTGAGCCTGCCCGAGGTGGAGCAGGCCGTCGCCAATTGGACCAGCGGCAAGCCGAAGCTCGTCTCACTTTCGCCCCAGCACCTTGCCGACGTGTGGGGCGACATCCAACGTGTCGCCGATGCGCTCGATCTTCACGAGGAAGGCCGCAAAGTCGTCAAGGCTCTCAAGCAGCGTGTCGTCGTGGTGATCGAGCGCGCGTGCGTGGTGAAGCGAAAACCCTCGATCGCGTGCATCGAGTGGCTCGATCCTTTGATGGCCGCGGGCAACTGGGTGCCCGAACTCGTCGAACTCGCCGGAGGGCTGAATCTCTTTGGCGAGGCCGGCAAGCATTCGCCGTGGTTGAACTACGAGGCGATTCAGGAACACGACCCCGAGGTGATCGTCGCCATGCCCTGCGGATTCGACCTTGCCCGCACGCGCGCCGAGATCGGGGCGCTCACGAGCCGTCCCGATTGGGCCAAGCTCCGCGCCGTGAAGAACGGCCGCGTGGCACTCACCGATGGAAATGCCTTCTTCAACCGCCCCGGCCCGCGTCTGGTCGAGTCAGTGGAAATCCTCGGCGAGATACTCCACCCAGACCTCTTCAAGTTCAGCCATCGCGGCAAAGGGTGGGAGCCCTTGTAGCCGCCGTAGCCGCAAGCTTTAGCTTGCGTTGGCTCGTGAGGCCGCCGCGCAGGCTAAAGCCTGCGGCTACAATCCGTGGCTTCGCTGCCGTTGTTCCGCCCCCTTCACCGCGCGGTAGAGGCGCAGGAGGCTCGTCGGGTATTTCCCGCCGAGCGAATCGAAGGCACCCATCAGATTGCCAAAGCCGGACTTCCCAAACGCACCTTCGATCTCCGCCTCGTCCTCCACGCTCATGAAGCGCCGCAGGTCAAGCGCTTCGCCCGCCGCCGCTGCCTCGGCCAGGTGGGTGTGGACCGTGCCCACGACGATGTCGCGCTGGCGGGCAATCTCCGCGGGCGATTGCCCCGCCTTGAACCGTCGCAACGTCTCGCGCGCCGAGTCCCCGAGCGATGCGCGCGCGGGCCGGGCGGGCGGCACCTCGAAGGAATCATCGGCAAAAATCTGCCGCGCGTTCGTCTCCAAATGCGCCGCGACCTCGCCC
>DATDFH010000608.1:0-3451 GCA_036522715.1 Verrucomicrobiia bacterium | reverse complement strand
TGAGCCACGGGCGCATCCTCCTGCGGCACATTCTGCCCAACGTCTCCGGCGTGATCATCGCGTATCTCACGCTGACGGTGCCGACGGTGATCCTGTACGAATCGTTCTTGAGCTACCTCGGCCTTGGCATCCAACCGCCACAGGCCAGCCTCGGCACGCTCATCGCCGAGGGCGCGGGGCAGATCAATCCCATCCGCACCTACTGGTGGCTGCTGGTTTGTCCCGGCGGCGTGCTCGCGATAACGCTCTTGGCGCTCAATTTCCTCGGCGACGGCTTGCGCGACGCGCTTGATCCGAAGGCGAGTCAGTCATGACCACGGCGAGAATCGTGCGGAGGGCGTTGATTTGCCGCGCTACTCTCGCTTTGTGAGGCGGTAGATACCTTGCGTTATTACTGCCACCGCTACTGCTGCGCCGAACCCCGCGACATGGGATTTTAGCCAGTGATGCGCGTCGAAAGCCTTCACCAAGACGAAGACTGCAACGCAGACGAGCATGTATATGGTTATCCATCTGCAAAGCACGTCCCTTCCCCATCTCTCATCTTCTGATTCAGGTCTGAGCATGTTTAATTCGACACTCTGAGTTGAATTCACCTGGGGTCGCAGAACTTTGTTGCGCTAGTGTTGGCTCTGCCGGGGCCCGCTAGTCTTCGTGAAGTGGATTTGAATTTCATCTGGGACATGCCGACTGATAACGGCCCGGAACCGAATGTCGGCTGCAAGTAGCTCGACCACCACTTCTGACACACTTGGTTGTCTCGAATCATGGCCTGGTGTAACTCCTAATCATTTCTTCCACGCCGGCCTCGACCTCGTGGTACCTGTCCAAATGCTTCTGCGTATCCAGATCGAGGAGGAGTGAAAACAGGTAAAAGGCTTTGCTCGGGAGTTTCGGCACGTCGCGGTAAGCGCCAACGCATCCACAGGCGTGAATGCCGTGACGGTTGACGAGGTCAGCACAGATAGCGTCTAAGCATCGTCGCCAGTACGAAGGATCGCGCGGGGAAAGCGCGGTAAAGTTCAGTGCAATATAGAATTCTATCGTGGGTTCAGTACTCTTGCCGTCGGCTGGAGATAAGGACGCAGCCGGCTCTAATTGTGTGGCCGAATTCGTTTTCACTCGCGGGAACTTGCGTCGGTTGAAGTGTCCTGTCCAGAGGCCGCTTTCCGCGTGCGACAAAACGGCGAACACGTTGCATCGCAAAACACGAACAACTTCAATTCGTCGAACCGCGCGATAAGGACAGCGCGCCCTACCTTTGCTGCGCCGGGGGCGATGCGTTCGTGGCGGCGGGCTGGGTCAACGCCGTGCGCAGTTGCGCCTGCATCTGCGGGGGCAGAGGACTTTGCGCATCGAGCAGCCGGGCGAGGACTTGTTCGCGCAAATCCTTCAACGGCGGCAGACTCATCCGCTCCTGCTGGTCGGCGAACTTCGTCTGGTGCCGGCGCCACATTTGTGCGGCCAGCCGTTCGAGGCCGGCGGCCTGGTCGGTCTCGCCGAGCGCGAGGTTCCAGTAAGCGTTGTTAAGCACGCCTTCGATGTTCGCGCGCACGCGATCCAGCGAGGCGCCCTGGAGTTGTTCGCTGAATTTAGCGAGGGCGAATTCATCGAGCGACTGGTTCGCCGGAAGCGCGTCGGGATAAGTCGCGCGCAGCTTGCGCAGCCAGAAGTCGGCTTCGACGATCCGGTTGTGGACGTAAAGCAGCACGACGGCCTCGCGGAGAAAATTCCTATGGCCCGGCATGATCGCCGCCTTCTCCTCCGGGTTGGCGGCCATCATTTCTTCGTAGGCGCTGTTGGCCTTGGCGAGGATCGCGAGATTCGGCGCCGTTTCAAACCGGCGCAGCGCGAGGTTTGGGATCATCCGGCCGCGCAGAAATGCGGTTTGCATCGATTGCCAGATGATGCGGCGCAACGGCAGCACGCCTTCGCGACCGCAGCGCTCCAGCCCGAGCGCCGCCCAATAAATCGCGTGCGCCTCGGGGAGCCGCCATTCGAGCGGGCCGAAGCGCTGATCGATCTCGCGCATCCGAGCCGGGTCGAGCTTGAACTTCTCGCGCAACACCGCCGCGCGCCGGCGCTGGTCGTCGGTCTGCGGATTGATGAGGCTGACGTAATCCACCTTCTCGACGCCGATGACCTTCATGAGTTCCTTCGCCCACTGGTCCTTGTAATAGACGTGCGCGTCGTCGAGGTAGTAGCCGAGCTTGATTTGAAAGAGCAGGCCGAGTTCCTGGTAGAGTTGCAGCTCGTTCGGGTTGTAGCGGAGGCCCTCATCGCGCAACAACTCGATGCCGCGCGACACCCAGCGCCACCGGTCCGCCGGGTCGCGGAATTTCACCGAGATGTTGAAGGCCATGTTCCAGGCCTGGTAACGCCATACCATCGCGGCGTGCGGCTGCAGCTTCGTGATCCAGTCGGCGAGTTGAACGACTTCAAAGTAACGACCCTGCTCCTGCATCGCGCCGGCGCGCACCCACAGGAAATTTGCCACCAGTCCGCGGAAACCTCCGAGCGCGACCGTGGTGAACGTCAGCAGCGGCGGGGCGTTTTCCAGCGGCGTCATGCGAGTGAGCCCGAGCGCGGCGCGATCGGCGTTGAGCGCGCGTTGGGCGAAGCCGGCGGCCAGCCACATGATGGCGGCGAGCGCGATGAGCAGAGCTTTGCGCATCCGGTTCATGTCCTCGCTTGCGCCAGCGCGAGTTCGCGCCGCGAAAGCAGATAAATTCCGCCGAGCGCGAACGCGCCCGTCAGCAGCACCGTCACCTGCGCAAACGCGCGGGCGAGTTCCGTCCACGTCACGCTGCGGCCCGTGCTCAACGCGTCGATGGGCGAGAAGCCTTCGGCCAGCTTGAGCACGGCGATGATGCCCTTGAAGACCGGGACCGCGACGGCATCGATCCAGTGGGAACGCTGGTCACCGGTCTCGTGGCTGGCTTCGATGACGCCACCTTGTTCAACCGTGTGCGCCATCGTCTCGCTCGACAACGCGACCAGCAGGAGGCTCAGCGAAACGAACGCCGCTACCGGAAACGACAGCGCGCTCGCTGCCGCCAGCCCCAGCGCCGCGAGGAGTCCGAGCCAGCACAACATCACAAGCAGCGCGCGGATGAGGTTGAGCGTGAAGCCGCCCTCGCGGTAGAGCACTTCGAGGCCATCTTCGAGCGAGAACACCAGCGAGGTGCCGCTATAGTTCATACAGTCGATGGTCAGAACGCCTCGCTCGTCGAGCAGGCCAGGTGGAACCGTCAGTTCGTGAAAAGTGTTTGCGGCGAGTTTTTCCGCGGCGAGGCGGGCGCGCGGCTTGTCGGGCGCGCCAACGACCCAGACCAGGGCGTAGGTATCGCTCGGGTTGCGTTGGGCGGCGAAGAAACGTGTGCGCAGATGGAGCGGCCGGTTGCGCAGTCGATCCTTCACCGCAGCAAGATTGACCGTCCAGCGGCGGAGG
>DATDFH010000607.1:0-6506 GCA_036522715.1 Verrucomicrobiia bacterium | reverse complement strand
AACGCCTCGAGCACCTGCGGCAAGCGACGCAGTTCCGAGTCGCTGATGAAGACGATGTGGCAGCCCGTCAGCGCCCGCGACTCGTCCGCGCGCTCGATCTGCACGCGGCGGTCATCGACGCGCGTGCTCCGCGCCATTACTTCGAGATCGGCGCCAAACGGATTGCGGCCAAGCACGCCCACGCGCACCGGTGCCGCGGTGTCGGCAAACTTTCGCGCCGGCCACTCCGTGAACCGGGCGAAGTTGATCAGGAACGCCGCCTTGATCTGCTGTTCGGTGGCGGCCGTCAACCCGTCCGCGAGGGCGTTGTTGGCGGATGTCACAAGGAATTCCATCAGTGTCACCGCAAACAACGCCAGCAGGATGACGAGCCGGCCCCAACGCGCGTGCGCCGGAACGGCGTTACCGCGGCTGCTGATCGTGGATCGATTGATGGCGTCCATTCAGTAGTGCCAGGTGATCCGGCCGAAGACGCTGCGTTCGATCGCCGCGGCTTGCGTGCGGAAGAGCGAGGACGTGAACTCGGTGTGCCGGGCCTGCAGCAGGTCCTTGCCGACAATGGAAATTTCCAGGCTCTTCGTCGGACGCCACGCTAGCCGCACGTCAGCGGTCACGTAACTCGGGACACCGAGCGCGGGGAGGTTGTCCACGTAGCGTAGTCCCGCGTCGAGGAAGAGGTTGTGCGGCAGGTCCATCGAGGAACGCAGCTTGAACTGATGGTGCGGACTGGAGCCTTCGGCGTTCCGCGCATCGGGATCGAGGCTGCCGGCTTCCTGATGAAGCTGGATTTGCAGGTAGCCATACTGGCCCTCCAGCCGCCACCAGTCGGCCAGCCGGTAGTCCGCGATCACTTCGCCACCGTAAGTTTCACCGAAGGCGAGATTCATCGCCGTCGCGCCAACCACCAAGTGCGGCACCGGCTGCGGCTCGAAAAATACGCCAGTGGGTTCAAGCGTGCGTAAATGATCGTAGAGGTTGTAGAAGCCCGCGGCACGGAACGAAAATCGTTCGCCCAACTGCACGCGGTAACCCATTTCAAACGCGATCAACTCCTCCGACTCGTATCCCCGGTTGCCAAACAGCGACACCACCGCGGGCGAAGTCGGATCGACGACGCCCGGCGGGAGCACTTGCTGGTTGATGCGAATGTCGTCCTCGGCGCGCGAGGGCGTGCGCACCGCGCGCGCGATCGACGCCCAAAGCGTGTGACGCGCGGCAGGCTTCCACGAGAGGCGGACGTTCGGCTGGACCTCCACGCCGGTAAAATCGTTGTGCTCGACCTTCGTGCCCAACGTCAACCGCAAGCGGTCCGGCGCCAGTATGATCTCGTCCTGCACGAATGAACTGAACAGGTGCGTCGTGCGCGCCGACGGAGACAGCGACGTGGTGAAGGTGGCAACGGTGTCATCGGCCGACGCGCGGTAGCCAACTCCCCACGTCAACGAGTGCCGTTCGCCGGGCGCGAAGCGGTGCTGCACGTCCACATCAACCGTGTCGCGTTGCTCCACCAACAATGCCGAAGCATCTCGTTCCGTGTGATCGTAGTAAGCTTGCACGGCCAGCTCGGACTCCGCGCCGAAACGGTGCGTCCAACGGCCCAGGAGATTGCCGCCAAGCAACTCGTACTCGCCGGGGACAATCTGGTTGTACGGCGGCGAGTACGAACCAACCACAGGCGCCTCGTGAATCCGCCCGCCGTACGCGTCGCCTTGAAACGTGAGAAGATTTTCTTCCGACACCTGCCAGTCGGTCCGAAATCCGCCGCGCGCCATCCAGCCGCCATCTAACGCCTCGCTGCCATTCGCGAGGACCGAGTTGTCGCGATCCAGGTATTGCCCGTATACGCGCGCGTGCGCGGCCTCGCTCAATGCGACCCCGTAACGGACACCGACGAGGGCGCGGTCTTCGCTGCCCGCGCCACCAGTGAGGAGCAGACCTTGCGTCTCCTTCGCCGGCTTGCTGATGATGTTGATCACGCCGTTGACGGCGTTGGCGCCCCAAAGCGACGCGCCGGGGCCGCGGATCACTTCGATGCGATCGAGGTCCAGCGGCAACGGCTGCTGCTCGTCCCATAATACACCGGAGAACAGCGGCGAATAAATGCTGCGACCGTCCACGAGCACCTGGAGTTTGTTCGCGAAGAAGTCATTGAACCCGCGCGAGCTCACCGCCCAGTCAGTGGCGTTGAGCCGCGCGACCTCCAGGCCCGGCGCCAGCCGCAACGCCTCGGGCAGAGTCGTCGCGCCCGCGCGCTCCATCGCGTCCGGCGTGACGACGTAAATCGCGGCGGCGGCATCGCTGAGTTTTTCCTGGTGCCGTGAGACGGACGTGACTTCGAGATTGAACAGTTCCTCCAGACTCAAGTTGACCAGCCCCGCAGGACTCGTTGCCGCCGGCCCGGAGGACTGCGCGACGACCGGCGACGGTGCAACCGACAGCAAGAAAAGTTGAAAGAATATGCCGACGGCCCCTCGTCGGAGGTCGGAAGCCCAGCTCCAGCGACCCCGACTCCCGCGCGCCGACCGCATCGAATTTGGACATCTGTGTGTCTGCATAATGTACCGTGCCTGCCCGCCGGACCCGTTGTGCGGGCAAAACGGACGTGACTGCTGGCCTGCAGAGCGCCTCTCCGCGACTCCCTTCCGGCCGAAACCCGTTTCGACCGACCCATCCAGCCCCGCGCCCCAAGCAGCACCGGTGCCACCGGAGAGATCGCGCGGCGCACGCGGCACAGCGAGCGAATCGCGAAGAGATTCGGTTTGCTTTCGCAGCGCTCCTTCCCAAACTGCCGCCGCTCAACTCACCGCATCACATGGCCGATAACAATTCGTCGCTTCGCTGGTGGCAGAATGAAGACTGGCTCGCCGCCGGCGTCGGCCTCCTGCTGTTTTTCGTTTCGCTGGCCGGCTTCGCGGGCCTGGATGTCTTCGGCTGGGCGGTGAAGACGAACGTGTGGATGTCGCCGGCCAGCATCATGACGCCCGTGTCGAAAGCCTACGCGAGCCTGCCCGGACTGGCCTCGCTCCTGTTCACCTTTTTGTTCCTCGCCGCGGTGCTGGCCGTCGCCGCGCGGTCGCTTGCGGTCAACGTGGCGCGTTTCCTCGGCGCGTTCACGCTGATCTTCTTCATCGCGTACGCGTGCTACGCCGCCGGGCATTTCGCCGCCATCGCCGCGACGCCGGACCAGTTGAAGAAGTTCGGGCTGGGCTGGTCGCTCAACCTTACGGGCGAAGCCGGCTACATTCTCGCGTTGCTCGCCGGGCTGTACGTCGGAAACTTTTTCCCCGGTGTCGCTCTGAAGCTCAAGGACGCAGTTCGCCCGGAGTTCTACATCAAGATCGCCATCGTGCTCCTCGGCGCGGGGCTGGCGGTGAAAAGCGCCGACGCTCTCGGACTGGCAAGCGCGGTGATGTTCCGTGGCCTCTGCGCCATCGTCGAAGCCTATCTCATCTATTGGGCGCTGGTGTATTTCGTGGCGCGAAAATATTTCGGCTTCAGCCGCGAATGGGCCGCGCCGCTCGCCTCGGGCATCTCGATCTGCGGCGTGTCGGCAGCCATCGCGACCGGCGCGGCGATCCGCGCGCGGCCTGTCGTGCCGGTCATGGTGTCGTCGCTGGTGGTGATCTTCGCCGTGGTCGAGTTGTTGGTGCTGCCGTTCGCGGCGCAACAATTCCTCCACCGCGAGCCGATGGTTGCCGGCGCGTGGATGGGTCTCGCCGTGAAGACCGACGGCGCCGCCGTGGCCAGTGGCGCGATCACCGACGCACTCATCCGCGCCAAGGTGTCCGCCGAAACGGGAGTCCAATACAAGGAAGGCTGGATCACGATGACCGCGACGACGGTGAAGGTGTTCATCGACGTATTCATCGGCATCTGGGCGTTCATCCTCGCCGTGATCTGGTGCACCAAGATTGAGCCGAAGCCCGGCGAGCGCGTGCGCGCGATCGAAATCTGGCAGCGCTTCCCCAAGTTCGTGCTCGGCTACTTCCTCGCGTTCGCGCTGCTGCTCTGTGTTTGCCTCTCGTCGCCCGCGGCGCTGGCCACCGCGAAATCCATCACCGCGGCCACCGACGTTTTCCGCGTGCTGTTCTTTGCGCTGACGTTTTTCACCATCGGCATCGTGTCGGACTTCCGCCGGCTGTGGGCCGAAGGCATCGGCCGGCTGGCGGCCGTGTACGTCGTCTGCCTGTTCGGTTTCATCATCTGGATCGGCCTCGTGATTTCGTGGCTGTTCTTTCACGGCGTCAAACCGCCTCTCGCTTCAAACTGATCCAATCTCCCCACGCCATGCCTGACGAACCCAAACTCGCCGACGAACTCAAGCGGATGCCGGCTGAGCCGCTGCTGCCCGTGGAAAAGAAACTCATCGCCGGCAGCCTCATCCTCGGCGCGGTGCTCCTCTTCCTGCTGCTCTGGATCAGTGCGCGATTCTTCCCCGGTTGAACCGCCGGACCGCCGCGTTACACTTCGGCCGTGATTCGCAACGTCATCTTCGACTGGTCCGGCACGCTCGTGGACGACCTTCCCGCCGTGTGGAAGGCCACGAATCACGTCCTGAGCAACGCCGGCGTGCCCGAGATTTCGCTCGACGAATTCCGCGCCGAATTCTGCCTGCCGTTCAACAAGTTCTACGACCGCTACGTGCCACACGTGCCGTTCGCACAACTGGAGGAATGGTTCCACGGTCACTTTCGTACCGTGCAGGACCTCGTCGAAGAACTGCCGCACGCGCGCGAGTTCCTGCAGTTCTGCCGGCAGTCGCGTGTGCGAACGTTTCTCCTCAGCACGGTGGCCGAGGAACATTTCGCCGTACAGGCGGGGGCGACCGGATTCGTCGAGTTTCTCGACCGGCCCTACATCGGGGTCTGGGACAAGCGCCAGAAAATCCACGACATCCTCGCCGAGAACCAACTCGACCCGCGCGAGACGGTCTTCATCGGCGACATGCAGCACGACATCGACACCGCGCGACACGGCGGCATTCACTCGGTCGCGGTGCTCACCGGTTACAATCGCCTCGAACAACTTCGCGCCAGTGAACCGGACCTGATCGTCGAGCATCTCGGCGAGTTGCGCGAAATCTTCGAGGGCAACGGCTTCAAGCTCGAACGCCGCGTCAACGGCTACGAACTCGCGCCCCACCCGATCAGCACCGTCGGCGCGCTGGTCTTCAACGCCGCCGGCGAAGTCCTGATGATCCGCACTCAGAAATGGTCCGGCCTCTGGGGCATTCCCGGGGGCAAGATCAAATGGGGCGAATCGTCCGAAGCCGCGCTGCGCCGTGAGTTGAAGGAGGAGACCAACCTCGACATCGACGACATCCGTTTCGTGCTCGTGCAGGACTGCATTCACTCGAACGAGTTCTACCGCGACGCGCATTTTCTGTTGCTCAACTACACCTGCCGCTGCGCCGGCCCGCCCGACGTGCGGCTCAACGATGAAGCACAGGAATTTCGGTGGGTAAAACCGGACGACGCCATGAAGATGGAACTCAACACGCCGACGCGCGTGCTGTTGGAGGCCGTAACGAGCAAGGCGTGATCCGTAACGACTCGCGTCCGCACTCTCTCTTACGCATGGACACCATCACCATTTACGACCTGGCCGCGAACTTCCGTGTTGGCGTGCCCGACCAGGAGCGCGCCCAGCCGCAACGGCTCCTGATCACCGTCGAGATGCACCGCGACTTCTCGGCCGCAGCGGCGAGTGATGATTTGCGGCACACGATTGATTACTACGCCGTCTCGCGCCGCCTGGTCGGATTTGGCGAAGGCCGGAGTTGGAAGCTGATCGAGACGCTTGCCTCGGACATCGCCGCGATGGTGCTGAAAGAATTCAACGCGGAGGCGGTGACGGTTGAGGTGAAGAAGTTCGTCGTGCCCGAGGCGCGCTACATCAGCGTGCGGCTCAACCGCGAGCGGTGAGGCGCGGCGTCACTTGCCCGATGTATTCAACGTCGGCACGGTGTTGGTCAATGGAGCCGGCCGCGGCGTGACCGGAATGGTGAAGCCCGGTCCCGCGCCCGTTGGGAGGATCGCTCCATTGTTCGGCGCGGCCGGCTGGGTGGAACTGCGGAGGGCGTTGACCATCGCGTCCATCGACTGCTTGGACTTCTTCACCTCGCCCTCGACCTGCTTGAGTTGCGCGAGCAGCACGTCGGCCTCGTAGGCGCGCTGCTTGAAATCTTTCAAAGATTTCTGGAGTTCGACCGTGTAGGTGCCCAGCAGGTTGCTCGAAGTGTTGCGGAAGTTTTCACGCGTGCGCTCCAGCGAGAGCCGCAATTCGATCTCGATCTCCTGCACGCTGCGCCGCGCGTTGCGCACGATCAACGCGTCGTCCTCGGCGCCCTTGGCTGCATTGGCGGTGTTCCTGGACACGACCACCGTGCCGAGGTTGTTGCTCAACACCTCCGTGAACGCGGCGCTGGCGTTGGCGGCCATTGTCTGCAGGTTGCGCGCCTGCAATTCGGAGTTCTGGATGATCTTGTGCAGGTTTTCCTCCGACGC
>DATDFH010000606.1:0-2114 GCA_036522715.1 Verrucomicrobiia bacterium | reverse complement strand
CTACGGGAACGTCACGCTCCAGGCCGCGACGCTGCAAGGCGGGCCGCAAGTGGCGCTCCCGGTCCTAATCATCAATCCCGCGCGCGTGGGCAATGACTTCACCTTCTCCTTTGCGACACAATCGAACCGCACCTATACAGTCAAGTTCACCGATTCGCTCAACCCTGCCTCCTGGCAAACGCTCACCAACTTCACCGGCGACGGCACGGTGGCAAGCGTCACCAACCAAAATGTGACCGCGACCGAGCGCTGTTACCGCGTCACGACCCAATAGCGCGTCGTTGGCAAATACGCACAGGGCAATGCGCAAGACCATTTAGTTTTGACTTTTGCCTTTCGCCTTTTGAGTTTGCTGCGCGGCGATGCACAAATACCGAACGCTCCTCCACTACGCCAAGCGCCAGCACCTGCACCTCGCGCTGATCGTCATGCTGACCATCGCCGCCTCCGCGCTGGCCGCATTGCAGCCCGTGCCGATGAAGCTGCTCGCGGATCAGGTGCTGGGCAAAGAACCTTTGCCAGCGGTGCTAAAATCTGTTTGCGCTTCTCTGAACTTGAACCCGACGAAGTCCGTTCTGCTCCTCATCGTCGTGTTCGGCGGCCTCGCGTTGTTTCTCTTGAACAGCGTGCTCGAAGTCCTGCTCACCCAATCCTGGACCGTCGCCGGCCGGCGCATGGTTTATGACCTCGCGCAGGACCTCTTCGCCCGTCTCCAGCGCCGCTCGTTGATCTTTCACTCGCGCAATTCCGTCGGCGACACCATGGGCCGCGTGACCGGCGACAGTTGGTGCGTTTACCAGGTGCTCGACGCGCTGCTCTTCTCGCCAGGCCACGCGCTGTTGACCATCCTTTTCGCCGGCTTCCTCATGGCGCAACTCGACGCGCGGCTTACGCTGCTGGCGTTTGTCGTCGCGCCGTTCATGGTGGGCGCGTCGTTCCTCGTCGCCAAACCGCTGCGCCTCGCCGCCAAGTTGAAACGCGAAATCGAAAGCCGCATCCAGTCGCACATCCAGCAAACCCTCACGGGAATCCCGGTCGTGCAAGCCTTCGCGCAGGAGGAACGCGAGCAACAGCGTTTCCAGAGCTACGCCGACTCCGTCATCCGCGCGCAACAACGCAGCACGCTCGTCGGCAGCCTCAACAGCCTCAGCTCCGGCCTCATCGCCACGCTCGGCGCCGGCGCGGTGCTTTGGGTCGGCGCGCGGCACGTCGTGCTTCACAACCTCGACCCCAAGCAGGGCATTTCCATCGGCGGCTTGCTGATGTTCCTCTATTACCTCAACCAGCTTCAGGCCCAGATGAAAACGCTCGCTGCCGTCAACACGAGTTTGCAGAGCTTCCGCGCCAGCGTGGACCGCGCGATGGAAGTCCTCGACGCCGCGCCCGAAGTCACCGACAAACCCGGCGCGCCCGCGCTCGCTCGCGTTCGCGGTGAAGTGCGGTTGGAGAAAGTCACGTTCGGTTACGAACCAAGCCGCCCCGTGCTGCGCGAAGTCTCCCTAGAAGTCAAACCCGGCGAAACCATCGCCATCGTCGGCGCCAGCGGTGCGGGCAAGACCACGCTCGTGAATCTGCTGCCGCGCTTCTTCGATCCGTGGCAGGGCCGCGTGCTGCTGGACGGCCACGATGCGCGCGACGTGCAACTCCAAACCCTCCGCGCCCAAATCGCGCTCGTGATGCAGGAGCCGTATCTTTTTCCATTCTCCGTCGCGGACAACATCGCCTTCGGCAAACCCGACGCCCCGCGCGCGGAAATTGAAGCCGCGGCCCGCGCCGCCAACGCCCACGCGTTCATCACCGCCCTGCCCCACGGCTACGACACCGTGCTCGGGGAGCGCGGCGGCACGCTCTCCGGCGGCGAACGCCAGCGGCTCTCCATCGCGCGGGCCATTTTGAAGGACGCGCCCATCCTCATTCTCGACGAACCGACCAGCGCGCTCGACGCCCAGACCGAGCAGCAAATCATGCAGGCGCTCGAACGGCTCATGGCCAACCGCACCACGTTCATCATCGCCCACCGCCTTTCCACCGTGCGCCGCGCCGACCGCATCCTCGTTCTGGAAAACGGCGCGATTGCCGAAAGCGGCACGCACGACGAACTGCTCGCGCGCGGC
>DATDFH010000605.1:0-5941 GCA_036522715.1 Verrucomicrobiia bacterium | reverse complement strand
GCCGTCGTTTCATCCGCTGTTCATGCGCATAGGTGGCCACGCCGCGCACGAGCAGCGGATGAAACGACGGCACCATTTCCAAACCGCGCTCGCTGGCCAGGCGGATGGCGGTCTCGCGCGCGGACTGGAAGTCGTGCCCCGCCTCGATCAACTCCGCGCCGTAGCCGCGCATCGCGGAATTTTTCTCCACGCTGTTGCCGTGCGGGACGCAGATGGTGACGGGGACACCGAGCCGCTGCCCCGCGAATGCGATGCTCTGGCCGTGGTTGCCAGTCGTGGCGGTGATGACGCCGCGCAGCGCGGGCTGCCGGCGCTTGAGGTCATCGAGATAGACCAGACCGCCGCGCACCTTGAATGCGCCGGTGGGGTTATGGTTCTCGTGCTTGACCCAGACCTCGCACGCGGCTCGTCGGCTCAGCAACGGCCAATGGATTTGCGGCGTGGGCGCGAGGACGCGATAGACCAGAGCGGCGGCTTCGTCGAATTCAGCGCGGGTGAACACGGCGGCTCACGAACGAACGTCAAAGGTCAGCGACCACGCCAGCGACATGCTCCGCCTGCGATACTCGCTCGCGAACCGCCCCGAACCGTTCGACTTCCGAGCGGGGCGGCGCTGGAGCGCGCTGGTTGGACAGCAATTCTTTCATGGTGCCTTTGGCTTTGCCTCCAACTGCTCAATGCCTGCGAAAAACTCCAAGCGCATCCGGGTCAGGCCTGAAGCCGCTGTGACGACCAGTGTGGCAATGAGAAGACCCAAAGCAGGCCGTTGCCAGCCGCCAGTGAGCTCCAAGCCAAAAATCCAAATCCCGGCTGAGGACGCAATCAGCATCGCGTACAGTGCGGGAAACCAAACTTTGGCGAATCGACGCGCACCGCGTGCTCCATACTTCCGGACGATTGGTGTCTCTGATAGGTCTGGTGTTTTCATAGTTCGTGTTGTGGATGCCGTTTATCAGGTGGTTAAGTGTCTTGGGCCGAGGCGGCTCTTCCGTCTATTACGATGGCGGTTCGCTGGCTACATTCCGCGAAACTCTTCCGCTCCGTCAGCGTTGTCAAAGATCTCGCCGGAGAGCAGCGGAGAGTTCGCAGAGAGTTTCTCACAGTCGTCCGGCCCCCTACTTCTTCCCCACATTCGCCTTGAGATCGTCCGGCGTGATCTTGACCCGCCAACCGTCGCGCGGAACGTCCATGCGCGCGGTCCAGACGATGGCGTTGAGGACGAGCTTGCGGAAGTTTTCGTCGGCCCAGTTCTTGTGAAAGTGTCCGCCGGTGAAGCCGAAGGAGCGCCCGCCGTCCATGCGGTCGGCCACCCACGCGATGATCTCGGCGCGGCCGCTCTGCTCGACGACGTGCGGGTAGGCGGGCTTGGCTTGGCGCGCTTCATCCGAGGGCCGCGCGTAAAGGATCGGCGTCACGCCCGACATGCGGTCGCGAAAACGGATGTTGAACCCCCACTCGTCACGCACAGCAAAGGACTGGACGCCATTGCAGACCGGATGAAGTGGCAGCGCCTTCATCTCGGCGTTCCACACCGGCGCGACGGAGTAGCCGTCCTCGAAATAACCGCCCAGCCACTGCTTGAACTCCTCGCCCGCGGCTTCCTTGGGCACGTCCAGCGCGGGCCGCAGGCAGACGAAGCCCACGCCCCTGCTCATCAGCTTGCCGAAGGTCTTCATCCGGTCGCCGCGCAACAACGCGTGGCTCGCGCCGCCGTCGAAGTAAAAGAGCACCGTGGCCGCGCCGTCGAACACCTTTGGGTCAGACGGCCACGCGTCGAGACTGGCGTAGATGAGCACGCCGGGAATCTGCCCGAGGGATTTTTGGAGCAGGAGCACGCCGGCGTTGTATTCCTTCTCGCCCGGCGGCTGGCCACCCGGCCCGCCGATGAGCACGATCTTCTTCGCGCGCTCGGCCGCCAGCGCGCCGTCGCCGCCGCCCAGCGCGAGCAGCGCCGCCATCAACCACAGCCATCTGGTTTTCATCGTGCGTCCTTCGGATTGCGCCGCGGCCGCCGGGTCGCGCTCAGGGAGCGGCGCCCGCTTTCTTCGGCACCGCTGCCGGCGGCTTGGGCGCGGGCTTGGGATCGAGGTTTTGCGTCAGATCCGCCCCGGTGACTTTCGATTCGACTCCGCCTGCGGGCACGTCGGCCTTGGCGAGCCAGACCAGCGCGTTGAGCATGAGCTTGCGCTGCTGGTCGTTGCCCCAATTCGCGTGAAAATGTCCGCCGGTGAAACCAAGGCCGCGCCCGCCATCGGCGCGCTCGACCGCCCACATCATGATTTCGTCGCGGCCCTTCGCGGCCTGGATGTGCGGATACGGGCCCTTCGGATAAACATACGGGCCGTCGCGCGTGGCGTCGCTGGGTTTGGCAACGAGAATGGGCGTGATGCCTTTCATGTCGTCGCGGAAGCGCATGTTGAAATACCACTCATCCTTCGTCATGAACGGTTTGACGCCGCGCGTGATCGGGTGATCGGGAAATTTTTTGTAGTCGGCGTCCCAGATTGGGTTGCAGGAGAAACCATTCTCGTAATGTCCGCCGATCCATTCGCGAAATTCCTTCCCACCTTGATCGGGCACGACTTCGACGCCGTAATGGCCGCAGCCGAGGCCGACACCCTTCGCCATCAGCGCGCTCAACACTTCTAGGTGTCCGTCCACGACCGCCGGATGTTTGGCGCCGCCGTCGGCGTAGATGAAAACCGCGTCGGCGCCGTCGAACGCCGCCGGATTCTGCACCCAGCCGTTGGTGTGGACTTCGACGCGGAGGTTTGCGTAGCTCTGCTTGAGGCATTTCTCCAACAGCAGACAGCCCGCGCGAAACTCGTGCATCCCTGGTGGATGGCTCGGCTTGCCGGCGATCATCACGAGCTTGCGAGGTTGGTCGGCGGCGGTCGCTCCGAAGACCAATGTGAGAAATGCGGCGACCGGAAAGAAATGCTTCATGGCTGCGTGCCGGCAAACCTACGCGAAGCGCGCCCGGCTTCAAAGTGCTTTGTTGCGACGCAGGGAGTGTTCGCCTTAACTCCCCGCCATGCAACCACGCCCGCGCCAGATCACCCGCCGCCGCTTCGTCGTGGAATCCGCCGCTGCGGCCGTCAGCGCTGTCGCCGTCGCGAAGTTCGCGGATCAGTTCGCCACTGCCGCGGAAGCCGCTCCGACGCACCAGGCCACCGGCGTCAAGGCCGGCGAAGTGACCGACCCCACCGCCATCGTGTGGGCGCGGCTCACCGAATCGCCCACGCGCAACGTCAACGGCGTGGACTTGCGAGGTCGCGTGGACAAGAAGGCGCGCAAGCAGGTCGATGTCCCCGTCGCACAACTGGAAGGCGCCTGCCCCGGCGCGCCCGGCCGGGTGCGCGTGCGTTTCGGAACGCGCGAGGATTTGAGCGACGCGAAGGCGACGGAGTGGGCGGAGGTTTCGGCCGGGACGGATTTCACGCACCAGTTCGCGCTCAATGGCCTCAAGCCGGCAACGACTTATCATTACGAAACCGAGACGACCGGCCCCGATAGCTCGCCGTCGCACGGCGTGTTGCGCGGGAAGTTTGAAACCGCTCCCCTGCCCTCGGCGACTGACGGACTTCGCTTTTGCGTGCTGACCTGCCAGGCGTATTACGACCGCGACCACAAGGACGGCCACAACATTTATCCATCGATGCTCGCGCTGACGCCGCAGTTCATCGCGTTCACCGGCGACAACGTCTATTACGACAGCGAAGAGCCGAAGGCCGTCACGCCGGAGCTGGCGCGCTATCATTGGCAGCGGATGTTCAGCCTGCCGCGGTTGGTCGAGACGATCCGCAACGTTTCGACCTACTGGGAAAAGGACGACCACGACACGCTGAGCGATGATTCCTGGCCCGGCAAGACGATGGGCGCGCTGACGTTTGCCGAGGGCCAGAGAATTTTCCGCCAGCAGGCTCCGCTCGGCGAGAAGCCGTATCGCACGTTCCGCTGGGGGCGCGACCTGCAGATCTGGCTCACTGACGGCCGCGATTTCCGCGCGCCGAACAACACACCCGACGGCCCGCAGAAAACCATCTGGGGCCGCGAGCAAAAGGAGTGGTTCAAGCGCACCGTGAAGGCGAGCGATGCGACGTGGAAGGTGCTCATCAGCCCCACGCCGATTGTCGGCCCCGACCGAAAGACGAAAAATGACAACCATTGCAATTCCGGCTTCCAGCACGAGGGCGACGAGATCCGCAATTTCCTCAAAGCCACCGCGCCGGATAATTTCTTCGTCATCACCGGCGATCGGCACTGGCAATATCACTCCGTGCATCCGCAGACGGGCGTTGTGGAATTCGCCTGCGGCCCGGCGAGCGACCGGCACGCCAGCGGTTCGCCGGGCGAGGACAAGAAGTATCACCGCTTCCACCGCGTGAAAGGGGGTTTCCTCTCGGTCGCGTTGAGGCGCGACGGAGCGAGGAGCACGATTCTCTTCGAGCACCGCGACGTGCGGGGGAAAGTCGTTTACTCGTGGAACAAATCTGCGGCAGTGTGAGGCCGAATCCCGCCTTGGTTGTCCGCGTCTGAACTGGCAAGCTCTGCGCCCGCATGAAAATCCTCTCCCTTCGACTCGTTCTCTTTGCGTTCCTTTGTCCTGTTTGCAGCGATGCATTTGCCGCCTCGCTCGCCGGCAAGCGCCCCAACGTCCTGTTCGTCCTTTGCGACGACCAGGGCTATGGCGACATTTCCGCGCACGGCAATCCGATCCTCAAGACGCCGAACATGGACCGCATTCACGACGAGGGCGTGCGTTTCACGGATTTTCACGTCAGCCCCACGTGCTCGCCGACGCGCAGCGCGTTGATGACGGGACGGCACGAGTTCAAAAACGGCATCACGCACACGATCCTTGAACGCGAGCGGCTCACGCTCAAGGCCACCACCCTCGCGCAAGTGCTCAAGTCCGCCGGCTACACCACCGGCATCTTCGGCAAATGGCACCTCGGTGACGAGGCCGACCATCAACCCAACCGCCGTGGCTTCGACGAGGTGTTCATCCACGGCGCGGGCGGCATCGGGCAGACGTATCCCGGCTCGTGCGGCGACGCGCCGGGCAACACGTATTTCAATCCGGCGATCCTGCACAACGGGAAGTTCGAGAAGACGCAGGGTTATTGCACCGACGTGTTCTTCGCGCAGGCGATGAAGTGGGTGGACTCGGTGAAAAAGGGCCAGCCGTTTTTCTGCTACGTGCCGCTCAACGCCGTCCACGCGCCGCTGCAAGTACGCCCGGAGGACGAGGCGCGCTACACCGGCAAGACGCCGGACGCAAACGTCGCGAAGTATTTCGGCATGTGCGCCAACGTGGACGACAACCTCGGCAAGATGCTTGCGTGGCTCAAAGAGCGCGGCCTCGAAGAGAACACGCTCGTCATCTACATGAACGACAACGGCGGCACCGCCGGCGTGCGCGTGTTCAACGCCGGGATGCGCGGCGCCAAGGGCACCGCGTGGCTCGGCGGCACGCGCGCGGCCTCCTTCTGGCGCTGGCCCGGCACGCTCAAGCCTGCCGATTGCGGCGCGCTCGCGGCGCACATTGATTTCTTCCCGACCATTGCCGAGATCGCCGGCGCGAAAATTCCCGCCAACGTGAAGCCGCAAGTCGAGGGCCGCAGCCTCGTGCCGCTGCTGGAAAACCCGGCCGCGTCGTGGCCCGACCGCATTCTCTTCACGCACACGGGTCGCTGGCCGAAATTTTCCGATCCGAACCTGGCGAAGTTCAAGATGTGCAGCGTGCGAAGCCCGCAGTGGCACCTCGTTTCGCCCGATGGGGGCGCGGAGCCGAAGTGGCAGCTCTTCGATTTGAAAACCGACTACGGCGAAACCAAGGACGTGGCCGCGCAGCATCCCGACGTGGTGAAGCGCCTCCAGACGTTCGTGGACAAAATGGACGCTGACCTCGGCGCGACCAAGGAACATGGCCCCGGTG
>DATDFH010000604.1:0-7632 GCA_036522715.1 Verrucomicrobiia bacterium | reverse complement strand
CATAGACGAACGCCATGCGCTTGGGCGTCGCGCCCGCCACGGCTTTTGCCGGAACCGCCGCCATCGCCTCGAACAGCGGCACCGCCAGGCTGACGCCCAGCCCGCGCAAAAACGTCCGCCGCGGCAATCGCCAGTGATTCGTTTGAATGTTCATCAAGGTTTTCAGACTGAGGCTACGTGAGTTTGCTTCAAACTCAAGCTTGCCGCGCTCTTCAAAGGCTGACGGCCGGTTCCCAGCTTAAGTTACATCCGCCACACCGCTCCACCTCACCGCGACGCCGCGTCGTCCTCCGCAGCCTTACCTCACTGAATGAGCAGCCGCCCGCAGCGTTCGCACTTGAGAATCTCACCGGATTGCGCGGTCACCTCCGCCGTTTTCGCCGGGACCTCGCAGCCACAAGCCGCACACGCCCCAAAGCGGACCATGTCCACCGGGTTGGCGTATTTTTTGGCGAGCGTGTCGTAGAGTCGCAGCAGCCGGTCGGGCAACTGCGCGCGCGCCGCGCTGATCTCCCGGTCCAGTTTCATCCGGTCCTGGAATCCCATCCCCCCCGTCGATTCCAACCGCTGCCGTATGGTCACCAGTGCCTGCAGATGGATCAACGCTTCGTTCTCTGTCATCTTCCGAATGTTCATGGCTCGAAAAAATGCCCGGCCGACGGATGCCCAAGGTGCAAGGGGCGTCCGCAGCCCCCAATGGAAACATCACGCCGACCGGACAAATCCGCAAAGACGACTCAACCGCCGTTCCTGCCTCAGCTAGCGACCACACGTCTGACTCACGTCTGCGGAGACGAGTTTGATTCCGCGCATGATTTGCAGCGTCTCCCCGGTCGGCCGGCTGTGTTTGCGGCACAGCGGCACGATGTACCAGGCGTCGTCGGTCGCACCGACCTTCTGGACGTGAGCGCCGACTCGCGGTCGGTTCCGGCAAAGTGCTTCGGCACAGCACTTGGGCAGTGGTCGGCCGGAGAATTGAGTCCAATGATGGAGCCAGTCGTTGCACTTGCACGTGGTGTCGCTGATTCCGTTGACGTTTTTAACTTTCATCGCAACGCATGACGACGAGTGCTTGGAGATGCGCGGTGGCCTACGGCCCACCGTGACCTTGGCCACGTCGGTCCACTCGCCGTTGGGGTGTCTTTGTTGGTATGGAATGCTCTGGCGATTCACAAAATCCAACCTCACCCGCCCACCAGCACGCTCACCGGGTTGCTCCACTGGCCGACCTGATGGTCGCCCACGCGGAAGATCGCGCGGTAGGTCCACTTGGTCGGCGTGGCGGGTTTGGGGAAGGTGTCGGTGTAGCCGGGCGTGGTGTCGGAGCAGAGCGGGACGTAGCCTTTGCCGTCGCTGCGATCCACTTGAAACTCGATCATGTCCAGGAACGCCGCGTGGCCATTCCAGGTCCAAGGAAGATCGACGCCGGCGGCGGTCACCCGCGCCTTGAAGGACGGCTGGATGGTGTCCATGTCCGGCCCGGTCATCTCGGAGCCGATGATGCCGAGATCGGTCTGGATGGTTTCGGTGGCTTTGCCGCTGTCCTTGATGGTCTGGACAAGCGCGAAGATGCGGTTGAGCGCGCCGGTGTTGGTGGGCGCGACGCCGGTGGGCAGCGCCGGCACGGTGAACACCGGCAGGGCCATCAACGCCGTGCCGTCGCCGGTCTGCGCCTCGGTGGCGGCATCGGTGCAGGCGAGCGCCCACGCGCGCACGGCGCCGAGCCAGGACTGGAGCACATAGACCAGCCAGTTGCAGTCGGCTTTGGCGTCGTTGACCTGTTGGGTGGTCAGGCCGAGGGCGGCGGCGTGGCCGGCGATTTTGTTGCAGAAGTTGACCAGCCACACGAGCTGATCGGCGGCGCGCGAGGGGAAGTAGGTGTTTCGTTTCATACGCTTGATTTTGGTTGGAGTCTGAGGAGTTGGTTGCGGTGGCGGGATGTAGCCGGGATCGCCCGGCTCAAGCTGGTAGGCGGGATCGCCCCAATAAATGTTCGGGTCGTCGAAATGGAACCCACCGTCGAAGGTCACGATTTTCATGGTGCAAGCGGTCGGGTGGCCGGGAGGCGGGCATGGCCGGAATGGCGTTTTTCCGGGGCGCCCCGGCTGTTTTTGCGGGAAAATGGCCCATTTTAGCGAAAAACCGTCCGCCCCGGACGGTTTGGGGCGAAAACCCGGTGTTTTGGGGCGCAACTCTCATGGTTTGGGGCACGCCCCGGATGGTTTGGGGTGCGCCCCAAATCGTTCGGGGCGCAGACCGGATGGGTTGGGGCGAACTTTTTGCGGTTCGGGGCGCACCCCAAACGGCGCGGGGCGCAACTCCAGTGAGACGGGGTGCGCCCCAAACGAGCGGGGGCGCGCCCCAACCGGCGGAATCGTCGCCCCGGAGCGCACGGGGCGGAGGGGTGATCGGCAGGAAAAAGGGAGCGGCGCTAAGGCGCGGTTGCGCGGTTGCGCGGTTGCGCGGTTGCGCGGTTGCGCGGTTGCGCGGTTGCGCGGTTGCGCGGTTGCGCGGTTGCGCGGTTGCGCGGTTGCGCGGTTGCGCGGTTGCGCGGTTGCGCGGTTGCGCGGGAAGAACACCGCAAATTCCCGAAAATCCTCATGGCTTGCGTTGCGGTTCTTGACGGAGCGGAGGGGAACAGTCAAGCGCATATTAAATGTTTCTCGAATTCCTCCGCACGGCCTTGCCATGAACGTCGTAGGAGACGACGTAAGGAGACTCACTCTGTTTCAGGCGGAGGAAATTAGAGCCTCCTTACGTCGGCTCCTACGGGCTATTGTTCCGCCGCCGCCAGGCTCAAATGGTCGCCCTCGCCGCGGCGCATCTGAAACGGCGCGCTCTTCACCACTTCGCTGATAAGCACGGAAAACTTGTAGCCCTTCGTCGTGACGCCCTTGGCGATCTGCTCGACAGCGCACTTGTCGTAATATTCCAGCCCGCGACCGAGCGCGTAGGTGAGCATCTTCTCCGCGAGGCAATGAACGAAATCGCCGCTCTTGCGCTGAAGGAGGATCGTGCGCAAATCCGCCGGGCCGGAGAACGACTCGCCCGAGACGAGCTTGCCGCCGGGTTCAATCGGCGCTTTGCCGTCCTGTGTCCGCCATGCGCCAATCCCGTCGAAGTTTTCCAAACCGAATCCGATTGGGTCCATCCGCGCGTGGCACGTCGCGCAATTCGGGTCCTCGCGATGTTGCTCCATGCGCTTGCGCAACGTGCCGGTGAGCACCTTGCCGTTCCCGGGCTTGTCGAGGTCGGGCACCTCGGGCGGCGGCGGCGGCGGCGGCGTGCCGAGGAGATTTTCCAGAACCCACTTGCCACGCTTGACCGGCGAGGTGCGCGTCGGATTCGAAGTGAGCGCCAGCACGCTTGCGTGCGTGAGCACACCGCCACGGCGGCTGTCGGGGAGCTTCACCCGGACAAACTCGTCGCCGTCAACGCCCTCGATGCCGTAATGCCGCGCGAGCCGCGCGTTGACGAACGTGTAATCAGAATCGAGAAACTCGAGGATGTTCCGGTCCTCGCGCATGATGTGCTCGAAATACATCTCGGACTCGCGCTCCATCGCGGCGCGCAATTTCTCGTCGAAGCGCGGAAACTCCTTCGGGTCGGGCGCCATCAGTTTGAGGTTGCGCAACTGAAGCCATTGCCCGGCAAAGTTTTCGACCAGCGCCTCGGCCTTCGGATCCTTCAACATGCGGCGCACCTGCGTGTCGATGTTCTTGCGCAACGTTCCGTTCGCCGCCTCGGCCGACAACTCCTCGTCCGGCAGGCTGCTCCACAAAAAGTACGAGAGCCGCGACGCCAGCGCGTATTCGTTTACCGGATGGACCGACTTCGGATTGTTCGGCTCGGGCTGGAGTTCGCCGCGGAAGAGGAAGTGCGGCGAAACCAGCACCGCCTGCAGCGCGACCTTGATTCCCTTCTCGAAGCTTTCGCCCTGCTGCTCGGCGAGCGTCACGAAGCCCGCGAGCCGCTTGACCTCCGCGTCCTTCACCGGCCGCCGGAACGCGCGCTGTGCAAAAACCTTGATGATCGCATTGGCGCGCTCCTGCTTGTCGGTGATTCCATCGCCCGGCGCAAAGATGCGCTGATGCGTCTCGGGCAACGCCACGGGGACCGGAGGCGTGAGGATTTCCACCGATTCGATGGCGAAGCTGCGCTCAGGCTTCTTGCCTTTTTTGTCCACGGGGCCGGTGAACGGATTCAGCAAGAAAAACGAAATCCTGTGCTCGCCCGCGGTGAGCTGCGCCTTGACCTCCGTCGTATAGGCGGCGTCGGCCGTGCCGGTCACGACGGTGCTCTTGAGCGAGCGGCCGTCAAGGCGGATGTCCATCTTTGCCGGTTCAGGTCCGACCTGCCGCGTTGAGGTCGCGACGCGGAATACGTACTCGCCCGGCTTGTCCGCGGCGAATCGATGGAACGCCTCTCCCGTGCGCGAGACGACCCGAAGGCCGGCACCGAGAATGTATGAGCTTCCTTTCGATTCGAGCGCGCGTCCTTCGGTCTTGGTCGAACGCCGTTGCGGCCGGGTGTCGCTCAACATCGCGGCATCGAGGATTTTTTCCGCAGCCGCGAGATACTTCTCCAGCAGCACCGGAGGCATCGAAAGCACGTCGCCGATGTTGTCGAAGCCATAGCCTGAATCGTCGGACGGAAAATCATCCGCGGGCTGGAACTTCACACCCACCAGATCACGAATGGTTCGGTTGTACTCGGCACGGTTAAGCCGGCGGATGGTCACGCGGCCGGGATCGGGATTGTTGCAATCGACTTTGAAAACCTCCGCGTCAATCCATGCCGTGATGAGATCGCGCTGCGCCTGCGTGGGCTGCGGTTTGCCGTCGGGCGGCATCTCCCGGCCGCGGATGTTGTCGAGAATCTTTTCCCAAGTCTTGCGGTCCTTGCCGACCGACGCGGCGTCTTTGTAGTCGGCGAGCGAGAGATCGGCCTTCTTCTTTTCGTCGCCGTGGCAGCCATAGCAATACTTCGCAAGGACGGGCTTGATCTCCTTCTCGTAGGCTGCGGCATTTCCTTCGAGTGGTGCCTTCGCGGTCCTAGTCTGCTGCGTGGCCGATCCCGACGAGGACGGGGATTTGGAACAGCCCACGAGCAAACTCGCGACTGCCATCAGGCTTAAACTCAATCGGACCAACGTCATGATTGTCTGAAACAGACGCATCGTACCACCAAAAAATTTCCACGAATACTGAAACTTGACGGCGCTATGCCGCCAGTGTCTAGCCGGGCAAAACGTCATCATCAAAACTCCCGGAAGACTGACCGGCGGCAAATTTGCGTTCGGCGAGGATGCCGATCATCGCGGCGTTGTCCGTGCAGAGCGCGCGATCGGCCAGGCGGGGTTGCATTCCCTCGCGCAGACACGCGGCGGCGAGGTCGCGTCGTAGTCCGCTGTTGCAGGTCACACCGCCCGACGCGGTGATGCAACGCACGCCCAGCCGCCGGGCGGCCCGGATCGTCTTCGTGACGAGCACCTCGACGATAGCGGCCTGCACGCTGGCGCACAGGTCGCGCAGCCCGCGCGGGTCATCGAGCAGTTCAGGACGCTTCGCGAGGAAGTAGCGCACCGAGGTTTTCAGTCCGCTGAAACTGAAGTCGTCGTTCCGTTCCTTGAGCAACGGCCGCGGGAAATCGAACGCCATCGGATTCCCCTCACCCGCCAACCGGTCCAGTTCCGGCCCACCGGGATACGTCAGGCCGATGAGCTTGCCGACCTTGTCGAAGCATTCGCCCGCGGCGTCGTCGATGGTCGAGCCGAGCACGTGGTGCTGCAACTCGCGTTCGACGTGAACGAGCATCGTGTGCCCGCCGCTCACGATCAGCGAGACGTTGGGCACGAGTTGGCTGAATTCGGCGCGCGGCGGTTCTCCAGAGATCCACGGCGAGTAGAGATGCGCCTCGTGGTGATGCACACCAACGAATGGTTTGCGCAGCGCGAACGCCACGGCCTGCGCCGCCTTGAAGCCGATCATCAGCGCCAGCGGAAGCCCCGGCCCGCGCGTCGCAGCGACGGCGTCCACCGCCCGCGGCTCGATCCCCGCTTCGCACAACGCCGTGCGCGCCACCGGCATCAGGTTGCGCAAGTGCTCGCGCGTGGCCAACTCCGGCACCACGCCGCCATACTCGGCATGGAGCTTGATCTGCGACGAGACGACGTTCGAGAGCACGCGCCCATCGCTCACGACAGCGACGCTCGTTTCGTCACAGGAGGTTTCGATGGCAAGAAGCATCGGAAAGGCTTTGGGCAATCAGTCCTAAGTTTCAAGCCGGGCCAGACGGCGCGGCATACGCCCTTCCCAACTCAAAATTTAAAACCAAGAACTTGAAACTCCTCGCTCAGAACGCCCCGCGCTTGCCCGCCGCGACCTTCTGCGGCGCGCTTTGCCTTTCGGTGAAGAGGGAAATTCCTTTGAGCACGTCGAGCGCGCGGTCGAGCTGGGTGTCCCGCAGCGCGAGGATGCGTTCCTTCTCGCCTTCCGCGATCGATTCGAGCGCTCCGGGCGAGCGCCGCAAACCGATGTCCGCGAAATCCTGGTCGGCCATCTCCACCTCGATGTCCGGCGTGATGCCCTTCTCGTGAATCACCTTGTGGCTGGGCGTGTAATATTTGGCCGTGGTCAGCCGCAATGCAGAATCGTTCGGCAGCGGGAGGATGCTCTGCACCGAGCCTTTGCCGAAGGTCTGCTCGCCGACCACGATGGCGCGCTCCGAGTCCTGCAAGCAGCCGGCAACGATCTCCGACGCGCTGGCGCTGCCGCCGTTGACCAGCAACACCAACGGCAGCTTGGTCCGATGGTCACGGCCGGCGGCGCGGTATTCGGCCTTCTGCGCGCTGTTGCGGCCCTCGGTGGTGACGACGACCTTGCCGCGCGGGAGGAATTTTTCACAGACCTTCACCGCCTGGTCAAGCAACCCGCCGGGATTTCCGCGCAGGTCGATGATCAACGACTGCATGCCTTTTGCGTCGAGCTTCTTCAACGCGTCGTCCAGTTCCGAACTGGTCTTCTCGCCGAACTGGATGATCCGCACGTAGCCGGTCTTGTTCTCCAGCAGCGGGAACTCGCGCTTGCCATTGGCGTCCTTGATCGTATCGACCGGGATCAACGCGCGCGTCAGCTTGTGCTCAATGGTCTTTTTCGTGGACGGCCGATAGACGGTGAGCATGACGTCCGTGCCCGGTTTGCCGCGCAACTTCTTCACCGCGTCGGACTGGGTGATGCGCTCCGAACTCCGGCCGTCAATCTTCACGATGCGGTCGCCGGGTTGGATGCCCGCCTTGAAGCCCGGTGTGTCCTCGATCGGTGACACGACGGTCAGGAAGTTGTCCTTGATCGAAATGATGATGCCCACCCCGCCGAACTCGCCCTCAGTGTCCTCCTTCAAGTTGTCGTATTTCTTCGGCTCCATGAACTCACTGTGCGGATCGAGCGTGGCAAGCATTCCCTTCATCGCGCCCATGATCAGATCCTGATACGTGACCTTGTCGCCATCGACGTAATCGCGGCGCACAGTTTCGAGCACACGGGTGAAGAGCGCGATGTTCGCGTAGGCGTCGTCCTTGGCGGCGACTTCGGCGGATTGGAGGTAGGTCTGCGCGCCGATGAAAAGATTGAT
>DATDFH010000603.1:0-3040 GCA_036522715.1 Verrucomicrobiia bacterium | reverse complement strand
GAACGCCGTAATTGTTGGCGACACGGTCATTGAAGTCGCCCGCATAGAGCAGCCAGGCTTGGGCCAGTTGCTTTGTGTTGCTCAGGCAACTGATGCCTTGAGCTTTCGTGCGGGCCTTGGAGAGCGCGGGCAACAGCATGGCCGCGAGGATGCCGATGATGGCGATGACGACCAGCAATTCAATGAGCGTGAAGCCGCCGATGCGGCGACGCGCTTCCCATTCCAGTTGCGACGCCTGGTTGATGAATCGGTTTCCCACTCGAGAAACTATAGGCGGGCGGGCCAATGGACACTACTGGGGTGATTTCCTAACGCATTTGCGGGAGGGCGATGTGCGACCGCGTGTTCGTTCCGGGCCGTTCGGACTACGGTGTCGCTTTCTTGCCGAGTGCATCGAGCGGCGCCCGCAGCAAGTTGCTCCGGTCGTCGGACCGGGGCTGTGCGTTCTTCGCCACCAGTTCGCGGTATCGTGCGTCGGGAATCTTCGCTGCCGCACGTCGCAGCAGCGGGAAAAAACCATCCGGTGACCAGCCGCCGAGTTGTTGGTGTGGCCACTTCTTTTCCCCCAACGCGAACGGGATCAAATAATCGAGCGCCCGGCGAATGCTGCGCCCGTCGGCGGTTTCGAAATTCCACAAATCCACGCCCACCTGCTCGCCGAGTGTCGCCAGCGACATCAACCCGCGCAGATTCATGGTGCTGTAACCCCAGGCTTTCGTGCGCTCCAGTTCCAATGGCTGTCGGCCATCGGGTTCGATTTGCCGGGCGATACGGTTTGTGCCGGCTGCTTGTAAAACGTTCGTGACCAGATCGAGCTTGCCGATGAACAATGCGAACGAAGCCACCTGCACGTCGTAATAAGTGCCGTGGTTGTTTTTGGCGGCAGCTTCGTCACGACCGTTCTTACTCGTCTGCATCCATTGGAGAAATGCTGCGAACCAATCCCGCAGCCCACGCTGGTCGGCCTCTCTCCATGCCTTTGACCCGGCCAGCAAACCAACCGAGTCCACCACGCTCGTCAGGCCGGCGGTTTCAATCAGGCCGGTGCCGCGACCCGTGTTCGCGCCGGGCACGGCCTGGGCAAATTCAAAGTTGGGATTCATCCGCGTCGCCGGATCGAGAAACCACGCGCGGAGCAACTGCGCGGCCTTCGTGGCGTAAGCCTCGTCGCCGGTGAAGTAGTAGGCCAGGCTCAGCGTCTCGACGTTCTCGCTCATGTCGCCCAATCCGCGCCGGTCGGAAGTCCGGTTAGCGGGATTGCGCTCGCCGTCGCGCCGGATGTAGGGGAGGCCGTTCGTCGAATCGGGGTCGGGCCAGAAGTACGGAGCGAGGCTCATGTAATCGTGTTTGTCGCCGCTTGGAGGTTTGGTGGCTTTGTTGACGACAGAATACGGACCCGCTTTCAAGGCGGCTTTCGCGTCGTTTCTCAGTGCAACCAATGCCGGGGTAAAACGCTTGTCACCGCCAAGGATGCTCTGGCGTGTGGTTTGTAGCTGCTTCGCATCGAGCAGGAAGACGCGCGGGGCGGCTTGGGAATCAGCTTTGCTGGACGTGAGTGATTTGCCAGCGGCGATGACACGGAGCCGATTCGCCTCGCTGTCACCGATGAAGATCGAACTGTCGTTATCAATGAATACGCCGTGGGGTCGGTTCAACGCGCACTTGAGTGGGTCGCCCTCCGGCCCGTCGCCGGGCGCGCCCGTGCCGGCGATGAGTTGAATTGTGCCGGTGCGCACATCAATCATCCGCACCACGTGATTCTCGGTGTCCGCGATGAACACGTTTCCGTCCCGCGCGACGCTCAAGCCCTTTGGACCGGTGAGCGTCGCCTCCTTCGCCGGCCCGCCATCGCCGGTAAAGCCCTTCTTTCCGGTGCCGGTGATGTGATGAATCGTGCCCTTCTTCAAATCGAGCTTGAGGACCGCATTGCCTTCGCGCAGCGCGAGCCAGAGATTTCCCGCCCTGTCGAAATCCAAAGCGCGCGGGCCCGCGAGCGGCGCTTGAGCGAAGCGTGCACCATCCGGCGTCGGCTTCCGTTCACCGTTGCCCGCGAAAGTCGAAATGGTCCGCGTCTTCATGTCCACCTTGCGAATGCGATTGTTCTTCACGTCGCAGATGTAGAGATCGCCCCTTTTGTCGAAGCCAATGCTGTGTGGATCGCTCAACTGCGCCTTCGTCGCCGGCCCGCCGTCGCCGGAGAAACCCGCCGTCCCGTTGCCGGCAATCGTCGTGACGAAACCGCTCTTTGTGTCGAGTCTGCGGACGCAATGACTCAGGCGTTCAACCCAGAAGACATTGCCCGCCTTGTCGAATCGGACTTCGTAAGGTTCATTCAACTTCGCCGCTGTGGCCGACCCGCCGTCGCCGCTCCAGCCACGTTCGCCCGTGCCCGCGACCGTCGTGATCTTTCCGTCCCGCGAAACTCTGCGGATGCGATGGTTGCCAGTGTCGCAAATGTAAAGCGCGCCGTCCGGCCCGCGCGCGATGCCGGAGGGATCATTCAATTGAGCTTCCGTCGCCGGACCTCCGTCGCCGGAAAATCCTTTCGCACCCGTGCCCGCAATGGTGTGAATTTCACCGCGAGCCAGCGCCGACGCCGCGACTGTTCCAATGAACAAACCCAGGATCAGTGACGCGGCTGAACGAAGGCGGAAAAGTTTCATTTTTTCGTCAGCCGAAGAATCGCCGCGGCTGGTCATTGCCTCGCCGTCCAGCGGATGCTTTGAGCGAGAAGCTTCCGGTAATTTTCATTGTTGAACGCCGACGGGCCGTGGCCGAGTTGCAAATACACGACGCGCGATTTGCCCTGCGTTCGCGTCCACCCGAGTGGCTTGCCGCTCCTTGGATGCGTCGTCGTGATGAGCGTCGTTACGTCGGGTTGCACGTGAAAGCCCCAATAGATTTCGTCGTTAATCGTGAAGTCTTTCAGTCCCGCTGCGACGGGATGATTCGTCGCTACGATGACGACGGGAATGTCCACATCGTGCTGGTAGCCCGCCACCGCGTTTGTCGTCCCCGGCTTGGCGGGGTTCGGCTCGAC
>DATDFH010000602.1:0-4164 GCA_036522715.1 Verrucomicrobiia bacterium | reverse complement strand
GGAACTCTGTGCCCAATGGCACCCGCTGCGGCGCGAGCCACTTCGGTGGCTCCTGCCAGTCGCTGAGCAAATGCTCGTAGGCGGGGAATTCCAGCCACGCGTCGCCGGAGAAGCCGCGGCGATTCAACAAGGCGAAGAGCGTCGGATCGCTCGCGAGCGTCGTCTCGTACGGGCCGGACGGCACGCCTCCGTTGATCAGCTTGACCATGGTTGCGGCCGTTTCCGCGCGCGGCAAAGGGAAGCTGCGTTGCGACAGACCGGCGATCAGTCCGAACTGCACCAGCGAGAGACCTCCGATCACGAGCGCCCATTTGCGCGCCGTCCAACGCTCAGGAATGAAACGGGCCGCCGTCATTTCGCTTTGGCGGCCGGCGCGGGCGCAAAAACCTTCGGCCGCGTCGCGAGCAGCGCCTCCGCAATGCCCAACTCGCGCGCCACCTTGCACAAACGCACCGTGGCCTGATTGCTCACCCCTTCATCCGCCTGGATCACCAACGTCAGCGGCTGCTTCGCCTGCGCCACGAGCGCTCGCAACCGCTCGCGGAGCTCGTCCTCCTTGATCACCTGGTTCTCGAAGTAAAGCTGCCCCGCAACGTCTATCGCGACCGCCACCGTCGGATTGCCCGTTCCCGAGAACCCCTCCGCCGCTGGCAACTGAATTTTCACCCCCGGAGTAAACACCAGCGCCGACTGCACCACGAAGAAAAGCACGACGATGAA
Source organism: Verrucomicrobiia bacterium (assembly GCA_036522715.1). Taxonomy (GTDB): domain Bacteria; phylum Verrucomicrobiota; class Verrucomicrobiia; order Limisphaerales; family JACQFS01; genus DATDFH01. The sequence continues at coordinate 3,444 of DATDFH010000602.1, read as the reverse complement.
CACCACCGCCACGAACGGCGCGGCGTCGAACTGACCGTGAAAGAGTTTCGCGTTGCGCGGGAATCGCATGAATGTCTCGCCGATCTCGGTTCGCGGATTACGGATTACTCATTACGACTTACGCAGCGGCGAAAGAGTAACGAGCAATCCGCAAGCACGCGTCAGCCCGTCTTGTTCGTCTCACTCACGATGTTCAAAATCTCCGTCGAGGCTTTTTCCATGTCCAGCACCACCGCGTTGACGCGGCTCACGAGATAGTTGTAGCCGATGTACGCCGGAATCGCCACCGCCAGTCCTGCCGCCGCCGAAATCAACGCCTCCCAGACGCCGCCCGAGAGCGACTCCATCGGCGCGAACCTTCCCTCCGCCTGCAGCCGCATGAACACGCGGATGAACCCCATCACCGTGCCGAGCAACCCCATCAACGGCGCGATCTGCGCGATCGTCGCCATCAACGGCAGCTTCTCCTCCAGCCGCGGAATTTCGATCAGGCCGGCATCTTCGAGCGCCTCGCGCACGCCGTCGCGGCCGCGCTCGCGATTGAGAATGGCGGCCTTGACCAGCCGCGCCACCGGGCCGGGCGTGGCTTCACAGATCGAGAGCGCCTCCACCACGTTGTCGCGCTTGAGCACATTGCGCACGCCGTTGAGGAACTCCGTCGAGTTGATCTGCGCCCGGTGATAGTAGAGCAGCCGCTCGATGAACACCGCGATGCCGGCCGCGCTGACGAGCAGCAACAACCACATCATCGGCCCGCCTTTGGTCAGCAACAGCATGGCGTGTTATAGAAGCTCGAAGTTCAAAGATCAAAGTTCAAAGTTCGTGCAGCGCATCCCTGCTTGGGCCTCCGCGAACGCTCAACCCTCAACTCTCAACCGCAAGCGCTGCGTCCGTCCCACGCGCCTCGGAACGCGCGCCGCGCGCCTGGCCGCCCTGCCCGTTTGCTTCACGCTCCGTCCTGCCTGTCCGGCTCCCCTGCCCGCTCACTTTGCAACGCGCGCCGAGCGACTTGCCACCCTGCCCGCCCATCCCACGACGCTGACCGCGCGTCTTGCGATGCTGACTGCCCATTTCACGCCCCTGACTGCGTGTTTTACGATGCTGACCGTTCATCTCACGCTCCTGCCTCCCCACATTACCCTGCTGACCGTCCGTCTCATCCGTCGGCGCAGCCGTTTTGCCTGAGCGCACAGATTGTTTTTGAAGTGCATTCGCGCTGAGCGGCGCAGTAGAGTCCGCCTGGGAAGCGCGCCGCCACGTTGTTGCGCCGTGCCGTGCCTGTCCGCCCATGCGGGCAGCCAACGCGCGCGTGGAATCAACGCTCCGGCATGGAAACGGCCGCGCCTTCCTGGATGAAATCATGCCGCCGCGAAAACATCGCACAAAAAAATCCGCACCGCGGCAAGGTCGCACCGTCAACGTCAGGAAACCAAAACCGCCCGCGCGCCAGGAGCCGCTGGAGCCCCCTGCGCCGGTTGAGGCAGGCTCGTGGGAGTTCATGCGCCGGATGCTCGCGATTTACCGGCGCACGCACGGGCATTGCGAGGTGGCGTATGATTCACGCCCGGGCAGCCTGGGCCAGTGGCTGGACCACCAACACGCCGAGGCGCAAGCGGGCCGGCTCGATCCCGGGCAACGCCGGCGACTGGAGGAACTGGGCGTTGTCTTCTCTTCCGCAGGCGGAACGCCCGGCGCCCCGGGCACGACCCGCGGCAGCGCAAATCAGAATCGCGAGGAACTCTGGGAACAGCGCTTCCGCGAACTGCTTGCCTTCAAGGATCGCTTCGGCCACACGCGGGTTCCGAAGCGATGGGACGAGAACAAGCCGTTGTCCAACTGGGTGAGCAATCAACGGCAAGTCCGCTGCCAAGGCCGCCTGGCCGTGGAGCGCATCACCCGCCTTGACGCAGTCGGGTTCCAGTGGGAGGACGCCGGTCGGTCGGGGGCGGCCAGCCCGGAGGACGAGTGCGAGAGCCGGTGGGACGAGATGTTCGATCAGCTTCGGCAGTTCAAGGAACGTCACGGCCATTGCGATGTGCCGCGCGGCGGGCCTGAGCACTGGCTGCTCGCCCGATGGGCGCTGCGGCAGCGTGGATACCACCGGCGGGGCGAACTGGCCGCCGCCCGCAAGGAGAAGCTCGAAGCGCTCGGGTTCGCCTGGACGGTGGAGGGACCCGGCGAGCGCGAGAGATGGGGCCGACATCTGGCTGAACTGCTCGCCTTCAAGGAACGCTTTGGCCACACGCGGGTACCGGCCAAGTGGAAGGAAGACAAGTCACTGGGCCACTGGGTGAGCAATCAGCGGCAGTTCCGCCGAAAGGGCCAGTTGACCTCGGAACGAATCGCCCGCCTCGATGAGGTTGGTTTCGAGTGGGAGGTGCTCGGTCGGCTCGGACGCAGCCGGGAGGAAAGCTGGGAGAACCTTTGGGAATCCGGGTTCGACCAGCTCCGCGAATTCAAAGAGCATCACGGTCATTGCGACGTGCCGGGCGGCCGGTCCGGACACCAGCCGCTCGCCAGGTGGGTCTTGCGGCAGCGCGGCACTCAAAAGCGGGGCGAACTGCGGACAGATCGCAAAGAACGGCTTGACGCGCTCGGCTTTGCCTGGGCGTCGGAGAACCTCAGCAGACGCGAAAAGTGGGAGCGACGTGTTGCCGAACTGCTCGCCTTCAAGGAGCGCTTTGGCCATACGCGCGTGCCGGCGAAATGGAAGGAAAACAAGCCGCTGGGGCACTGGGTTCACGTCCAGCGCGAGTTTCGCAAGAAGGGCATGATCAGCGCCGAGCGCATCGCACAACTCGACAGCATCGGCTTCGAGTGGAGCGATCCCGGGCGTCTCAGCCTGACATGTGAGACACACTGGGAGGCGCGCTGGGATCAGAAGTTCGAACAACTGCGCGAGTTCAAAGAACGTCATGGCCACTGCGAGGTGCCGGGCGGCGGGTCCGAGCTTCGGTTGCTGGCCAAATGGGTCCAGCGGCAGCGCGGCGACCGCATCCGCGGCGCGCTGCGACCCGATCGAAAGGACCGCCTCGACGCGCTCGGGTTCACGTGGGGATCGGTCAATCCCAGTCTGAGGAATCTTTGGGAGGATCGCTTCGCCGAATTGCTCGCCTTCAAGGAACGTTTTGGCCACACGCGAGTGCCCGCCAAGTGGGAAGGAAATCTGGGTCTGGGCCACTGGGTGAGCAATCAGCGCCAATTCCGCCGCAAAGGCCGCCTGAGCGCCGGGCGAATCGCCCGTCTCGACGCGATCGGGTTTGTGTGGGATTTCTCCCGGGGGCTTGGAACTTCCAAAGCAGAGGTCAATCAAAAGCTCTGGGAACAAAACCTGGAACGGTTCGTTCAGTTCAAGAATCGTTTTGGCCACGACCGTGTGCCCACGGGCGACCCGGAGCATCTCCCGCTGGCCGATTGGGTGCGACGCCAGCGCCTGCGCCAGCG
>DATDFH010000601.1:0-4976 GCA_036522715.1 Verrucomicrobiia bacterium | reverse complement strand
CCCGCCGTATCGGGGGCGAATACTTTTCCGGTCAATCGTCTTACCCCGCCCGCGTCGTGCGTGCGTCGTGACAAGCGGGGCGTTCACCGATTGACCGGGGAACACGCTCCCCGTCGGTTCCGGCTGGCTCCGGCGGGGAGTAATTCTTCAACCGTCAACTGACATGGGCGACGAACATCTAACAGCGCGGATGGGGCTTGACCGCTCGGCGTTCAGTGACGGGCTGGCGGCGGCGCAACGCGAGGCGCAATCGTTTGGTGGCACCCTCAACACGGCATTGAGCCTCATCAAAGGCGGGGCCATCGGCGCGGGCATTGGTGTCGTTGTCGGCAGCTTGCGATCATGGGCACAAGAAGCGAAGCACGTGCTCAGTTCGTCCGAAGATTTGGGCGTGAGCGTCGCGTTCTACAAGGCGCTGGGAAAGGAATTCCGAAAGCTCGGCGAGGACGGCGACGCGGGTGACAAGGCGCTGGCCCACTTCGCCGAGACGCTCGCGAAGGCGCGCAAGGGTAACGCCGACGCCATGCGTGCGTTCGGGAAGCTCGGCTTGCAGGACAGCATCAACGAGTGGGTCGATTCAGAGGACGCAATCGGCGCGGTGCGCGGAGAATTCGACCGCATGGGACCATCGGTCGAGCGCACGACCATCGCCATTGAATTGTTCACGGCGAAGGGCGCCACGAAGATGCTGGCCGTCCTGCGCGAGATGCCGCGGGAAATCGGCAACCTGGAAAAGGCGATGGCGTTGATGGAGCAAATGGTTATCGCGAAGGGCGCGACTGGCGTGGGCTACCTTTGGAACGAGTTCAAGGGGCTTGCCTCGGAACTTGCGCAAACCTTCGTCGGCTTTGCCCGTCTCGAAGGTCCGGCGACCACGATGAACAAGTTCGCCGATGCTGCGGTGCGCAAGCTCGAAGCCGACCGGGAATCCGCGCGAATCGCCGCGGCAGCATCCAAGGCTGAGGCCGACGCCACGAAGCACATGCACGAGCAGGACGTTCTTTTGAAAAAGAGCGAGGCTCAACGCAAGGCCAACGCACAGGCGCAAAAGGAAATCGTTCACGACTTGGAGCGCGAGGTTGCCGAGCATGAGCGGATTGCGCGCATCAAAGAGCACACCGCCGAGCGGGCGCGGCTCGCCACCGAACGGCTGGACGGCAAGACCAGCACTCCCTTGCAGGACGCACAACGCGACTTCGTTCGCGACGTGGGCGCCAGCATCGACATTGCGGCGGCCAATCGGCTTGAGATCCAATACGCGGCCGGTGCCAGGCTCGCCGGCAATCTCGGCCAGTTCAACACGGCGCAAACCCTTCGCGGCCGTCGTGACACCATCGCCGCCGGCATCGAGGCTGCACTACACGGCGCGAACGCTCCCGACGAAAGGATGGGCGACCTTGTAAAGCAGTTGCGCGACCTGATTGGAGCGATGAAGCGGGGCGAGATCATCACCAAACCCGTGAACGGCAAATGAGCTTGTGGCTGTTCATACCAGCGCGGCTCCGTGACGAATACATTTGCGCCCGTGCGTTTCTTCGGACAGTCCGCAAAATCCTTGCTCTGGCCGCGAGGAAATTGCGGGAGTGTTGCCAGAACTACGGAGCCTTCCGGCGCGAATGGTGCGCGGAGCAGCGCGAAAAGCGACAGCGGAAGGCACGCGTCATGCACGCTGAATTCTGAGATCATGGAAACTGCACCCGCCAATCTGAATCAGATGACCGAGAAGGAACTCACCGACGAAGCTGCTCGCCTGCGCGCAATATTTCGCTCTGGCGCTGGCACCATCGAGCAGGCCGACCGGTTTGATGCTATCGAGGCGATGCTCAAGCGCCTCATGCAAATGAAGCGCCAGTAGCGGACGTGCGGGGAACTCAACCTATAACCGTTATAGGTTCAACTGTCCAAGTTGGACAGTTACTCGACCAGCCTCGGAACTTCCGAGGTTGAACTGGCATCCGATGCCAGTTGGCTCCAACTGGAAAAAGTTTCCAGTTGATGAACCTGCATCGGATGCAGGTTGAAGTGTCGGAATCCGACAGTTGGACGCAACTGATAACCGTTATCGGTTGATAACCTGTAACGGTTACAAGTTGGCGCTCGCGGAGTGGCCGAAGTTGAGTGACTCAGAGATTGCCCGCATTTGCGCCGTGTCGCAACCGTTCACGGGCGACGTGAGGAAAGACACTCAGCCTATAACCGTTATACCCTGCGCGAAGCGCCAAGGCGCCGACGGCAAGGAACGCAAGCTCCCCACGCCGCGCGCGAAGGCCGAAGCGCCACGATTCGATTTGCGGAGTTCAGCCATACATTGACCCTCGCCGCCGTGACGCGCTCGCGTAGGGGCACCCAGCGAGCGGGGCAGCGAACGAAAAGGGCCGCACCCATTGACGAGCGCGGCCCGTGGAGTGTGTGTCAGTTCAATCGAGCGCGGCGGCAAGCGCCTTCGTCCATCGGAGCATTCCGTCGTCCTCCGTCGTCCAGCCATCCGAACGCTCCATGATTCCGGCAAACGCGCGCACGCTGTCGCCCAAGCTGACGAGGCGAGGCTCCGCATTGAACGAGGCCCGGTGAAAGCATCGGCCTGCCGAGTCAATCAGGAGTTCTTCGGAATCGCTTTCGATGATCGCGAGGGGATCATCGTCGTTTTCGGTCGTGGGTGTAATGACCGGGACTGTGGGGACTGTTGTGCTGCTGTTCTTCATTGCTGCGTGTCTTTCTTGAAGCCCCACCAAGCCGGAGACTTCGCCAGTGGCCGACAGAGCCACAGTCCCGACCCGGTGGGGCCAAGTTTTTGTCCGTCGTTTTTCGCGGGGCGAACCGCAGGCATACCAGGCGCACAAGCCACCGTCAGAATGTGCTTAAACGTCGGTGACGATTTATGCCGGGACGTTATGCCTTGAACGTCCCGAAAGTTGCTGAAGCGTGGAAAACACTTGTTTTTAAAGAGTATTGTGGGGTTGGAGCGGGTGAAGGGAATCGAACCCTCGTAAGTAGCTTGGAAGGCTACCGCTCTACCATTGAGCTACACCCGCGCCGACGCGCCGCATGGTAGCTGCTGCGCTTGCGTTGTCAATTCGCCTGCCGGTATGCTCGCGCCCCGATGACTTCGCTCCTCATCACCGGCGGCCACGTGATCGACCCCGCCAACCGGCTTGATGCCGCTGCGGACGTTTTGATCCTCGACGGCAAGATCGCTGCCGTGGGCGGGGACGTTTCGGGCAAGGCGCAGCCGAGCACGCCCCGGCTCGATGCCAGGGGTTGCGTAGTCTGCCCCGGCTTGATCGACTTGCACGTGCATCTGCGCGAGCCCGGCCAGGCCGCGAAGGAAACGATCGCCACGGGCACGGCCGCCGCGGCGCACGGTGGGTTCACTTCGATCGTCTGCATGCCCAACACGTCGCCGCCGATTGACAACTCCGGCACGGTGGCGTTGATCCACGAACGCGCCGCACGCGAGGGCAAGGTCAACGTGTTCGTCACTGGCGCGATCACCAAAGGCATCGCGGGCGAAGAACTCGCGCCCATCGGCTCACTCAAACGCGCCGGCGTGGTGGCGATCACCGATGACGGCCATTGCGTGCAGAACAACGACCTGATGCGCCGCGCGCTCGAATACGCCAAGATGTTCGACCTGCCGGTGATGGACCATTGCCAGGACTACTCGCTCGTGACCGACGGCGTGATGCACGAGGGCTATTGGAACACGGCGCTCGGCTTGCGCGGCTGGCCGGCGGCGGGCGAGGACGCGATCGTCGCGCGCAACATCCTGCTCGCCGAACTCACGGGCGCAACCGTTCACTGTCAGCACGTCAGCGCGGCCGGCAGCGTGCGCATGATCCGCGAGGCGAAGAAACGCGGCGTGCCAATTTCCGGCGAAGCCTGTCCGCATCATTTCGTGCTGACCGACATGGCCATCGGCGGGAGCGAACGGTTTTGGAAGGAGGACGGCCGCGGTCTGCTCAACGACTCCCGCAGCGCGACCAAGCCCGCGTGGCCGATCTACGACACGCATTTGAAAATGAATCCGCCGCTCCGCGCGGCGGCCGATCGCGAGGCGATTCTTGAGGGGCTGGCCGACGGCACGCTGGACGTGCTTTGCAGCGACCACGCGCCACACACGGACTACGAAAAGGAGGTTGAGTTCGACTACGCGCCGTTCGGCATCACTGGACTTGAAAATGAACTTGCCCTCTCGCTGATGCAGCTTTACCACACGAAGCGGCTCAGTCTCTCAGATCTTATCGCCAAGTACACGGTCAACCCCGCGCGCCTGTTGCGGCTGGCGAAGGGCACGTTGAGCGCGGGCGCGGACGGCGACGTGACCGTGCTCAACCCCGATCTCGAATGGGTCTTCGAGCGCGGCGCAACCCAGAGCAAGTCGCTCAACAACCCCTTCTACGGCTGGCCGCTCAAGGGCAAGGCGGTGGCCACCATCGTCGGCGGACAAATCGCTTGGCAGGAGAAGTGACCCGGCGTAGTTTCCCGCGAAGTTTAGCAACCACTGACCACGATCATCCCATGAAAAGACTTGCGCTCCTGCTCCTCGGCTGTTTCGCCCTCTGCCAGATCCACGCGGCGGACCTCGAATGGCTGACCGACCTCAACGCCGCCAAGGCCAAGGCCAAGAAGGAAAACAAAATCCTGATGCTCGATTTCACCGGCTCCGACTGGTGCGGCTGGTGCATCAAGTTGAACAAGGAAGTTTTCACCCAGCCTGAGTTCGCCGAGTATGCGAAGAAGAATCTCGTGCTCGTGGAGCTGGATTTCCCGGCCAAAAAACCGCAAAGCCCCGAACTCAAAGCGGCGAACAAGAAGCTCCAGGCCGAGCATCAGGTCAGAGGCTTCCCGACCATCATCGCCATGTCGCCTGAAGGAAAGGTTCTCTGGAAGCAGCCCGGCTACCTCGCGGGCGGTCCGAAGGCATTCATCGCCAAGCTCGACGAGGCACGCAAGGGCGGGAGTTGAATGGGAATATT
>DATDFH010000600.1:0-8271 GCA_036522715.1 Verrucomicrobiia bacterium | reverse complement strand
GGCGACGACTTCGTCCACGTTCAGCCCGCCACTGCGCGTGCAAAGCTGCCCGAGCGTCTCATAAAGCGAGAAGCCGCAACTGCTGCACCCGCCGAGGTGATACTGCTTGAACAATGCCCGCCGCGCGCCCGGATACCCATTGAGCACCTGTTGCATGGTGGATTGGGGTGAAATGGTTTCGGCGGCAGTCATGGGTTCAGACTCCGAAGAACTTTTGAATCTCCTTCAGCACCTCGACCAAGCGGTCCACTTCGGCGCGGGTGTTGTAGAAGTAGAAGCTCGCGCGGGCGGTGCTTTCGACGCCCAGCTTGTGCATGAGCGGTTGGGTGCAGTGGTGACCGCCGCGCAACGCCACACCTTTCGTGTCGGCCACGGTCACCACGTCGTGCGCGTGGACGTCCTTCAACAGGAAACTCACCAGCCCCGCGCGGCCGGTGCGCGGGCCGAAGAGGCGGATGCCATCCATGCGCGCGAGTTGTTCGTGGCAGTAGCCGGCCAGTTCCTGGTCGTGGCACCAGATGTTCTCGCGGCCGATGGCATCGAGGTAATCCATCGCCGCGTGCAGGCCGATGGGCCCGGAGATGTCGGGCGTGCCGGCCTCGAACTTATGCGGCGCGTGTTTGTAGGTGGTGTGGAAATAATCCACTTCGAGGATCATCTCGCCGCCACCGTGCCACGGGGGCATCGCTTCAAGCACCTCGCCGCGGCCGTGAAGCACGCCGATGCCGGTCGGCCCGCAAATCTTGTGGCCGCTGAACGCAAGGAAATCGCAGCCAATCGCCTGCACGTCCACGGGCGTATGCCCGGCGCTTTGCGCGGCGTCCACGAGTGTGGTGATGCCGAGCTTGCGCGCGCGCGCGCAGAGTTCAGCCACGGGATTCACCGTGCCCATGGAGTTCGAAATGTGGACCATCGCGAAAAGCTTCACGTCGCGCGTGAGGAGCGAGTCGAGCTTCGAGAGGTCGAGCAACCCCTCGTCGCCGGTGACCGGGATGTAACGCAGCTTCGCACCCGTGCGCTCGGCGAGGAGTTGCCACGGCACGAGGTTGCTGTGGTGCTCCATCTCAGTGAGCAGGATCACGTCGCCCGGCTTGAGATTCGCGTTGCCCCAAGTATTGGCGACGAGGTTGATGCCCTCGGTCGTGCCGCGCGTGAAGATGATCTCCTCGGCGCTGCGGGCGTTGATGAATTTCGCCGTGCGCTCGCGTGCCGCTTCGAAGGCCGCGGTGGATCGGTTGCTTAGCTCGTGGATGCCGCGATGGACATTGGCGTTGTCACGCGTGTAGTAGTGCTGGAGCGCGTCGAGTACCGCGCGCGGTTTCTGACTGGTCGCAGCGTTGTCGAGATAAACCAAGGGGTAACCGTGTACCTGTTGGTCAAGAATTGGGAAGTCGCGGCGGAGCGCGGCCCAGTCGGTCGTTTTCTTCATCGGCGGGGCGCTGGCTTCGGTGGCGATCATCACACTTCCACTTTCACATCGTTGCCCTCGACCACGACCTTGTAGGTCTTCACGCCCGTGAAGGCCGGCGGGCCGAGCGCCTCGCCGGATTTCAGGTCGAAGGTGGCTTGATGCCACGGACAAGTCACGACGGTGCCTTCCACTTCGCCTTCGCATAGCGGTCCGCCGTCATGCGTGCACGTGTCTTCGATGGCGTAGAGCGTCCCGCCCACATTGAAGACCGCGATGCGCTGGCCCTCGACATCGAAGGCAGCAGCTTTGCCCGGCCCGAGGTCTTTCGTTTCAGCGACTTTGATCAGCTTCGGCATAACTCGATCCTCCGGTTGAAGAGCGACGATTCCTGCGTCCGCGTTGCGATGGTCGGCGCCCAGTGTGGCTTTACGCGTCGCCATCGCTGCCGATGGCTTCGACGGGGCAGCCAGTCTTCGCCTCCTCGCACTGCTTCTCCTCGTCGGGATTCTCCGGCTGTTTGTAGACGAAGGAGTAGCCGCCGTCGTCGCTGCGCTTGAAATTGGCCGGCGCGGTTTCGCGGCAGAGGTCGCAGTCGATGCACTGGTTGTCCACGTAGAACTTGCCCGCCACATTTTCCGGATACTTGTTTGCTTTGTCGGCCATAGGTTTTCTCTTTGCGTTTCGATTTACATCAAACCCAACTGCAATTTCGCCGCGTCGCTCATCAGGCCCTGGTTCCACGGCGGGTCCCAGACGATTTCCACATTGGCTTCCTCGATCTCTTCGAGATTGAGCAGGCGGTTTTGCACGTCCTGCGCGAGCACGGGGCCCATGCCGCACCCTGGCGCCGTGAGTGTCATCTTCACGTCGGCCTTGTAGGTTCCGCTTGCGCCGATGGGTTCCAACGTGCAGCCGTAAACCAGTCCGAGATCCACGATGTTCACCGGAATTTCAGGATCGTAACAATTCTTCAACTGCGCCCAGATTTCTTTTTCCAGATCTTCCTTCGAACGTGACATACCGCCAGCATTGATCGGCTTTTTCGCGACTTCCAACCCGAGCGCGTCGGCATCTTGCGGCCCGAGGCGGAACATGTTGCCGCGAACCACCACAGTGTAACCGCCGAGATCCTGCGTGAGCGTGGCCTGCTCACCCTTGAGCAAAGTCACCTTGTCGCCAGCCGGGACGATCGTCGCCTCGACGTCGCGCTTGAGTTCAGTTGTGTCGCCGACATTCATGTTTTCTCTTCTTCTGTGCTCACGGGTTGATTCGCGCCTTCAAGCGCGGCCCTCAACGCGTGCCACGACAAGATAGCGCACTTCACGCGCGCGGGAAATTTGTGCACGCCGGCGAATGCCGCGAGCTTGCCCGCGCCTTCGAGATCCATCTTGCCGGTCATGATGACCTCGTGAAATTTGTCGAAAAGCTGCTTCGCTTCGGCCTTCGTTTTGCCCTTCACCGCGTCGGTCATCATCGAGGCGGACGATTTGGAAATGGCGCAGCCGGAGCCTTGGAAGCCAATGTCCTCGATCACATCACCGTTGAGCTTCAGAAACACCGTGTAGTTGTCGCCGCAAATCGGGTTGCGGCCCTGCGCGGTGGCGACCGGCGGCGGCAGCACGCGAAAGTTCCGCGGGCGCTTGCTGTGGTCGAGGATCACCTGTTGATACAGGTCGCTTAGATAATCGTCCATCGCGGTTTCCTCATTTGCTGACTGCGACAGCAGCATGTTGCTCAAGGCGCTCCCACACGGTCTCGTCGAGGTGCTTGCGCGCGGGCTCGCACTTGATGCGGTCCATGATTTCGCCAGCAAAGGCGTGGATCAACATCCGCCGCGCCTTGTCGAGGCCGATGCCGCGGGCGCGCAGGTAGAAGATCGAGTCGTCGTTCAACTGGCCGATGGTCGCGCCGTGCGTGCACTTCACGTCGTCAGCGTAAATCTCCAATTGCGGCTTCGTGTCGGCAGTCGCGGTGTCGGAGAGGAGCAGGTTCTTGTTCGTTTGCTTGGCGTCCGTTTTCTGCGCGTCGGGGCGCACGAGGATGCGGCCGGCAAACACGCCCTTGGATTTGCCGTCGAGGATGCCGTTGAAATATTCGTGGCTGTTGCACCTTGGCTTCGCGTGGTCCACGACCATGAAATGGTCGGCTACGCGGTCGCCGTTCACGAGGTAGAGACCGTTGAGCACGCACTCGATGCCCTCGCCGTCGAAGACGGTGTGGAGGTTCGTGCGCGAGAGGCGCGCACCGGCGGCGATGGAATGGTAGAGGTAATTCGCGCTCCGCGAAATTTCCGCGTGCAGTGAGCCGAGGTGAAACGTCTCCGCGCTCTCGTCCTGAAACTTGATGTGCTCGACGTGCGCGTTCTCGCCGATCACGGCCTCGGTGACGGTGTTGGTCACGGTCGGCTTGCCGTCGAGGCTCACGTAGCTCTCCACGATGACGGCCTGCGCGCCGCGTTCGGCGATGACCAGGTTGCGCGGATGCGAGGCGAGGCCGGTCTCGCGGCTGGTCGAGATGAACAGCAGATGAATCGGCGACGGGCTGGCGTTGGCGGCGATGTGGATGAGCGCGCCGTCGTGGAAGAACGCGGTGTTGAGCGCGGTGAACGGATTGCGCTCGCCGTTCGAGTAGCGGCCGAGATGCTTTTCCAACAGGCCGAAGTCGCTGTTCAATGCGGTGGCGAGGTTGGTGAGTTTCACGCCGGATTCCGGCTTGAGCGTGGAAAGTTCCAGCGCGAAGTGGCCGTCCACGAACACCAGCCGGCTGCCGCCGAGATTCGGGAAGGCGAACTTTTCCACCGCGCCGGCGTCGAGGCCGTGGCGGTGCAGTTGCAGCACGGGCTTGAACGGAAGCTTGGTGAGCGCGGCGACGTTGGTGAAACGCCAGTCCTCGTCCTTGAGCGTGGGGAAGCCGAGTTCAGCGAACTTCGCGAGGCCGGCCTGGCGCAACGGGAAAACCCACGAGGGATTCCGCAGCGCGCCTTCCTTTTCGAGCCGCTCGAAGAGGGCGACGATCGGCTCGGCGTCCTTGGCGACGGGTTTGGTTTGCGTGGCTGACATGGTGCGTCCTCCGAATCAGGCGGGTTGCAGTTCGCCCTTGGTGATCCAGTCGTAGCCTTTGGCCTCGAGTTCGAGCGCGAGTTCCTTGCCGCCGGACTTGGCGATGCGGCCATCGGTCAGCACGTGCACGAAATCGGGCACAATGAAGTTGAGCAGACGCTGATAATGCGTGATGACGAGCTGCGCGTGGTCGGGGCGCTTGAGCTTGTTCACGCCGTTGGCCACGACGCGGAGCGCGTCAATGTCGAGGCCGGAATCGGTTTCGTCGAGAATGGCGAGCGCCGGTTCGAGCACGGCCATCTGGAAGATTTCGTTGCGCTTCTTTTCACCGCCGGAGAAGCCCTCGTTGACGGGGCGCTTGAGGAAACTTTCGGGCAGGTCGAGCAGCTTGATCTTGTCCTTGATGAAGCTGAGGAACTCCATCGCGTCGAGTTCGGGCTGGCCCTGGTGCTTGCGGATTTCGTTGAGCGCGGCTTTGAGAAAGTAGGTGCTGTTCACGCCCGGAATCTCGACCGGATACTGGAACGCGAGGAAGACGCCTTCGCGCGCGCGCTCCTCGGGATCGAGTTCGAGCAGGTCCTTGCCGTGGAAAAGCACGGTGCCCTCGGTGACGTCGTAGCCGTCCTTGCCGGCGAGCACCGCGGCAAGCGTGCTCTTGCCGCTGCCGTTCGGCCCCATGATGGCGTGAACTTCGCCGGGGCTGATGGTCAGGGTCAGGCCCTTAAGGATTTGTTTGCCCTCCACGCCGGCGTGGAGATTTTTGATTTCAATGATGGGTTGGGGCATGGGGAAAAGTGTTCAGTGATCAGTTTTTTTGGTAAGCAGTGGAGATCTCAGCCGACGCTGCCTTCGAGGCTCACGCCGAGCAGCTTCTGCGCTTCGACCGCGAATTCCATCGGCAACTGCTTGAAGACCTCCTTGCAATAGCCGTTCACGATCATGTTTACCGCGTCCTGCGTGGCGATGCCGCGCTGGTTGCAGTAAAAAATCTGGTCCTCGCCAATCTTCGACGTGCTCGCCTCGTGCTCGACCTGCCCCGTGGTGTTCTGCACCTCGATGTAGGGGAACGTGTGCGCGCCGCATTTGTCGCCGATGAGGAGCGAGTCACATTGCGAGAAATTCCGCGCGTTGGTCGCGTTCTTCATGACCTTCACCTGGCCGCGGTAGCTGTTCTGCCCGCGCCCGGCGGAGATGCCCTTCGAGACGATGGTGCTGCGTGTGTTCTTGCCGATGTGAATCATCTTCGTGCCGGTGTCGGCCTGCTGGAAATTGTTCACGAGCGCCACGGAGTAGAACTCGCCGACCGAGTTGTCGCCCTGCAAAATGCAGCTCGGATATTTCCACGTGATCGACGAGCCGGTCTCGACTTGCGTCCAGGAAATCTTGGAGTTGCGCCCTTTGCACAGGCCACGCTTGGTGACGAAGTTGTAGATGCCGCCCTTGCCATTTTCGTCGCCGGGATACCAGTTCTGCACGGTAGAGTATTTGATCTCCGCGCCTTCGAGTGTGACGAGTTCCACGACGGCCGCGTGGAGCTGGTTTTCATCACGCATCGGCGCGGTGCAACCTTCGAGATAACTCACGTAAGCGCCCTCATCGGCGATGATGAGCGTGCGTTCGAATTGGCCGGTCTTGGAGGCGTTGATGCGGAAATAAGTGCTCAACTCCATCGGGCACCGCACGCCCTTGGGGATGTAGCAGAACGAGCCGTCGCTGAACACGGCGGAGTTCAGCGTTGCGTAATAGTTGTCCGTGTAGGGCACGACTGAGCCGAGGTATTTCTTCACCAACTCGGGATGTTCCCGCACCGCATCACTGAACGAGCAGAAGATGATGCCTTTTTCGCCGAGCTGCTTCTTGAACGTGGTGCCGACCGACACGCTGTCGAACACCGCGTCCATCGCCACGCCCGCGAGACGACTGCGTTCGTGGAGAGGAATGCCGAGCTTCTCGTAAGTCTCGAGGAGCTTCGGGTCCACTTCGTCGAGGCTCTTGGGTCCGTCGCCTTTCTGCTTCGGCGCGGAGTAGTAGGTGATGTCCTGATAATCAATCGGCGGATGCTTCACGAACTGCCACGTCGGCTCCTTCATCGTGAGCCAGTGCCGGTAGGCCTTGAGGCGCCACTCCGTCATCCACTCGGGCTCGTTCTTCTTTTTCGAGATGAAGCGGACGATGTCCTCGCTCAATCCCGGCGGCGCGGCATCGGCCTCGATGTCGGTGATGAAGCCGTATTTGTAGTCCTGTTTGACCAGGCGCTCGATGGTTTCGGTGGAGGTGGACATGAAAAATTGGGTTTTGGGTTTCGCCTCGCGCGGCTCGGGAAATGGTTTCTACTTTTTCTTCTTCGTCGCGCAGTCCGGGCAAAGGCCGCGGAAGGCAATCTCGTAACGGTCAGCCTTGAAGCCGGCCGGCAGCTTGAGCAGCGGCTCGCGCACGCTCGACGGCGCATCGATATCGAACGCCCCTCCGCATTCGACACAATAGAAGTGATGATGCTCCATCATGTTCGAGCAATAGCGCGTCGCGCCCTTATCGTGATTGACGAGGCGGACGAGATGGGATTGCACCAGCGCGTCGAGGCAGTTGTAAACCGTGGCCATCGAGATGTCGGGCATGTTCTGTTTGGCGCGGATGAACACTTCTTCGGCCGTCGGATGGTCGCGTTTGGCGCGGAGCGTTTTGTAAACGTGCACGCGCTGCGGCGTCGCGCGGAAGCCGCTTTTCTCAAGCTGCTCGGCGAGCGGTTCGACGGTCGGATTCTCTTTCACGGCACTCATAACGAAGTCAGCCTAGCCCGCGAGCGCTGGCTGTCAACATTTAGAATAATTCTAAATATCAGCGATTTGCGATCGGAGCACCGATGACCCGCCAGTGGGCGCCACCCTCTCGAAACGAAGATTTTGCCAGCCCGAAAGGGCTACTGACACCGATGGTGAATTGTGGGTAATTTATCGACCGTCGAAACCACTGTGAACAAACGTTGTCAGATGCACGCTGCTTTCCGCTCCGCGCAGGCCGCTCTAGCCGTGGCTTGCTGTGCCGTTTCCGTGTCCGCGGCGTCGAGTGATGCCGAACTTTTCGAACTCAAGGTCCAGCCCATCCTGCAGCAGCATTGCTTCAAATGTCACAGCCACGGCGCGGAGAAAATCAAGGGCGGCCTCGTCATGGACTCCGTCAGCGCCATCCTCACCGGCGGCGACACTGGCCCGGCAATCACGCCCGGCCAACCGGAGAAGAGCCTGCTCATCGCCGCGATCAAACAAACCGGCGAACTCAAGATGCCGGCCAAGGCCAACAAACTTTCCGACGGCGACATCGCGGTCATCGAACAATGGATCAAAGCTGGGGCACCCGCACCCAAAGTGGCAGTTGGTTCCACGTCGTCCACGTTGCCCAACGGCCCTGTGAAGCGCGTCGGCAAACTCACGGCCGAAGACCGCAAGTGGTGGGCGTTCCAACCTATCATGAAACCCACGCCGCCCTCGGTGAAGAACGCCGCTTGGGCGCGCAGCGATCTCGACCGGTTCATTCTCGCGCGGCTCGAAGCGGAGTCACTTTCGCCGTCGCCCGAGGCTCCGCGCGCGTCACTGGTTCGCCGGCTTTACTTCGACATGTGGGGCCTGCCGCCGACGCCGGAGGAAGTGGACGCGTTCCTGAATGACAAGTCCCCCGACGCCTACGAGAAGCTCGTGGACAGCCTCATTGCCTCGCCGCATTACGGCGAAAAGTGGGCGCGGCATTGGCTCGACCTCCTGCGTTACGCGGACTCGGATGGTTACCGGCTGGATTCCTACCGGCCGC
>DATDFH010000599.1:0-11519 GCA_036522715.1 Verrucomicrobiia bacterium | reverse complement strand
CTTCGTGGGATGAGCTTTGACCGGCTTGCCCGCTTGTCGGCCTGAGTTTGACGTCGGAACTGGGGAATCGTCCGGGTGGAATTTCTCGAAGTTCCGAATTCTGGACGCAGCGTGTCCCTTTTTGAATCAGTGTGGTTCGGCGCTGAGCGGGATCTCGTCGAAAAGCCGAAGTGATCGGATGCTGGCAAGGAGGGTGCTAAGAGGAAGGTAATGCGTCTCAATGCCGGACGCCTGATCGTCGGATATGAATTTTCGCAATACCCGCCTCGACCGATACGCTCGTTCAAGCGCTGCGTTTTCCCTGGTCGAGCAGCTCGTGGGCATGTCCGTCGTCGGCGTCATGATCACTTCGCTCTTTGCCGGCCTGTCGCAGGGGTTTGCCATCATGGAGGTGGCGCGAGAAAATCTCCGGGCAACGCAGATCCTTTGCGAGCGGGCCGAAACGATCCGTCTCTACACGATGGAGCAGATCACCAACAGCAACTTCAACGGCACCAACTTCATGCCTCGCACTTTCCAGGCGCTGTTCTATCCGGTCGGGCAGACGAACTTTGGCGTCCGCTATTCGGGAACGGTGTCGGTCACCAATTCCCCGATCACCACCAGCCCGATCCCGAACTACAACAGCAACCTGATTCAGCTCACCTTCGAGGTTTCCTGGCCTTCGGGCGGTGTCACCCGCAAGCGGAGCATGAGCACTTATGTCGCGCGCAATGGACTGCAAAGTTACATCTACTGAACCGACGCGCACCCGGCGGCAGTCGGGAGTCGGCATCATCGAGTTCATGGTCGCCATGGCGGTCGGCTCGCTGGTCATTCTGGCGGTGATGATGGCCTTTTCCTTCAGCAGCCGCAGCTTCGTCGCCCTGACCAACTATTCGAGTCTCGACAAGCAAAGCCGGCACGCGCTCGACACGATGACCCAGGAAATCCGGATGACGCGCTGTCTGGCCAACTACGCGACCAACTACGCCTTCTTCACAAACTACGACAACAACTTGCTCATCTACTGGTGGGACCAGGGTGGCAAGAAAGTCTATCGGTGGAGGCCCAGTTCGGGCGAACCGATCGGGGTGATGCTGGATCGGTGCGACCTCATGCGTTTCGACTTCTTTCAACGGAACCCCATCGGCGGCGTCTTCGACTACTATCCTCCCTCCACCAACCTCTATTCGACGACCTGTAAAATGGTCCAGTTGACCTGGATCTGCTCGACCAACGTCCTCAACCTCCAAAAGAACAGCGAGAGCGTCCAGTCGGCCAAGGTCGTCATCCGCAATCAATAGTTATGAAACTCCACCTCGCACCCCGTCGCGACGGCAGCGCGCTGATCGTCGCCCTGATCGTCACTGCCATCATCGGCATCAACCTTGTCAGCTATCTGGCGCTGGTTCGGCAGCAGAACCGTTTGAACATGCGTTCCCTGACATGGAATAGCGCGATTGCCCTGGCTGAAGCAGGCGCGGAGGAGGCGATTGCCCACATGAATCGCAATTACGCCGGCGGCCTGACCTCCGAAGGCTGGTCCTTCACCAATGGCAACTACACCATGACGCGCACGCTCGGCGACGGCTATTACACCGTTCAAATCCAATCGAACCTCAATCCCGTCATCACCTCGTACGGCTACGTACAGATTCCCGCCAGCATATTGGCCGCGGGGCCGGGGCCGGTCTTTGCGGCAGCAGGGGTGAGCGTCTCCGGGTACGCCAACCGCGGCGTCCGGGTCGTGATCACCAACAGTCCCTTGTTCGTCAAGTCGCTCGTGGCCAAGTACGACATCGACCTCAAGGGCAACAACATGTATTCGGACAGCTTTGATTCTTCGACCAACACATACAGCACTGGCGGGCTTTACGACGCCACGAAGCGGAGGGACAACGGGGACATCGCCTCCAACAGCAGCTTGACCAATTCCATCCACGGCGGCAATGCCACGGTGTATGGATCCGTCGCCACCGGACCGGGCGGCAGCGTCCTCATCGGCTCCAGCGGCGCGGTCGGCACCATCGCGTGGATTGGCGCCGGCAATTACGGCATCCAGTCGGGCCGCTACAAGGACGACATGAACGTTTCCTTCTCGAGCGTGGACGCGCCTTATTCCACGGCAACCGCCCCGCCCGGCCCCGTTAATCTTTCCGGCACCAACTGGGGTGCCGGCACCAACTACACCTACGTCGTTGGCGACGGCGATTGGCTGCTGACCAGCATCTCGCTTGCGGGAAATCAGACCATTCTCGTCAACGGCAAAGCCCGGCTCTATGTGACCGGAGATTTCTCCATGTCGGGCCAATCCACTCTGGTCATTGCGCCCGGGGCCAGCCTCAAAACCTATTTTGGCGGCAATGCGACCCTCACCGGCCAGGGCATCTACAACATGGCCGGCAACGCGCTCAACTGTCAGTTCTACGGCCTGGACACCTGCACCCAGTTCAAGCTCTCCGGCCAGCCTTCCTTCACCGGCGTCCTCTATGCGCCGAACGCTGAGTACACTGCCACGGGCAACGGCATTTACTACGGCGCGGTCGTCTGCAAGACTGCCAAGTTCAGCGGCAACTCCAGCTACCATTACGACGAAGCGCTCGCCGTTTTTGGCCCGGGCCGCGGCTACATCCCGATCGATTGGAAGGAACTCTAGGCCGCTGGCGCTTTCATTATCTCATCGAAGAAACCATGACGGCTGACGCGTGCATCGTTGATGAGGAAGTCGCTCCGGGTTCCCCGGCGGCTGGGATGGTCAACACCGTTCGAATCCACGGCCCGCTGGGATTTGACACTCATTACCGGGCGACGCGCGCCTTTATCACCCACAGCCGGGTAACCCTCGTGGGTTACGTGCTCTTCGTTGGCGCTCCGTTGCTGGCTCTCGCCGTGATGCTGGCCGCGCGATCGTTTGTCAACGGACCCGCCACCCTCGGCCTGCCGGGCTGGGGGATTCTGCTGTCCGGCCCGGCCTTCATGTTTGCGGGTGTTCCGGCGCTCTGCGCCCTGAGTGTCTGGCAACTCCGCCGGACGAAGATCACGCATGGCGACGGAGTCACCTGCGCCGTCAGTCTCGAACGTTTTGAATCCCACGGCAGCGGCATCTACGCGCGGGCGGCCTGGGACGAAATCCATCGTGTTGTCGAGACGCGCAACTTCTTCCTCTTCTACACGGGCGGCACCACGGCCCAGTTCATCCCGAAGGACTTTGTGGAGTCTCCGGCCGACTTGCAGGCCATGCGCGAAATCATCCACGTCTCCCTCGGTTCCCGGGCGAAACTTCAGGTGGTTTGATCCTCCCGCGGCCCGAGCTAGGCGGTCACTTCTTGCGGCCCTTTGCCCCCGCTCACGAGGAACAATGTCGCCATCCGCACCGCAAGGCCGTTGGTGACTTGTGCGAGAATCACCGAGCGCGCGCAGTCGGCCACTTCGCTGTCAATCTCCACTCCGCGGTTGATCGGGCCGGGGTGCATGATCAACACGTCCGGCTTCGTGCGCGCCATCCGGGCGCGCGTGAGGCCGAAGAGCGTCGAGTACTCGCCGATGCTCGGGAACATCGACTGCCGCTGCCGCTCGTGCTGGATGCGCAGCAAATTGATGATGTCCGCGTCAGCGATCGCTTCATCGACGTTGTAGGTCACGCGGCAACCCATCTTTTCAAAGATGCGCGGCACCAGCGTCGCCGGCCCGCACAACGTCACTTGCGCGCCGAGCTTCGTCAGCGCCCAGATGTTCGAGCGCGCCACGCGGCTGTAGAGGATGTCGCCGAGGATCGTCACCTTCAGCCCGGCCACCTTGCCCTTCTTCTCGCGGATGGTGAACAGGTCGAGCAACGCCTGCGTGGGATGCTCGTGCGCGCCGTCGCCGGCGTTGATCACGCTGGCGTTGAGGAAGCGCGAGAGAAAATGCGGCGCGCCCGTCGCGCTGTGGCGGATGATGATGATGTCGGCGTTGAGCGCCTCAAGGTTGCGCGCCGTGTCCTTGAGCGTTTCGCCCTTTTTCAGCGACGAGGCTTCGGCGGTGAAGTTGATCACGTCAGCCGAAAGCCGTTGCGCCGCCAGCTCGAAGCTGATGCGCGTGCGCGTGGAAGGCTCGATGAAAAGATTCACCACCGTCTTGCCGCGGAGCGCCGGCACTTTCTTGATCACGCGCTCGCCCACCGCCTTGAACGCCCGTGCGGTGTCGAGCACCGTCACGATTTCGCCGGCGGAGAGCGACTCGATGTCCAACAGATGTCGGCGCGTCCAGCTCATGATCGGATCATGGTCACCGTGTCGTCGCCGCCGTCCTCCTTCAAGCTCACCTCCACGCGTTCGT
Source organism: Verrucomicrobiia bacterium (assembly GCA_036522715.1). Classification (GTDB taxonomy): domain Bacteria; phylum Verrucomicrobiota; class Verrucomicrobiia; order Limisphaerales; family JACQFS01; genus DATDFH01. Next base: position 7,220 of record DATDFH010000599.1, on the reverse strand, counting down.
CGCGCGCGGTCGGCACGTTCTTGCCCACGAAGTCCGCGCGGATCGGCAGCTCGCGGTGCCCGCGGTCAATCAGCACGGCGAGCTGCACGCACTTGGGCCGGCCAAAGTCGTTCATCGCATCGAGCGCCGCGCGTGTCGTTCGTCCGCTGAAAAGCACGTCGTCCACGAGCACCACAATCTTGCCGTTCAGATCGAACGGCATCACCGTCGGATGCACTGTGGGCGTCGCACTGGTGCCAAGGTCGTCGCGGTGCATGCTCACATCGAGCGTGCCCACTGGCACCGCGTGGCCCCAGATCGTCTCGAGGATTGCGACCAGCCGCCGCGCCAGATGATCGCCGCCGCGCGGCACGCCCAACAGCACCACGTCGCCGCTGGTCTCGTTCCGCTCGGCGATTTCGTGCGCGATGCGTGTCAGGGCCCGCCGCAGCGCGATGGTGTCGAGGATCGGGTTGGAGCGGGGCATAAAAAATCCGGGCCTGGTGTTTTCAGGTCCGGGATTTTGAGGGAGTTGGATGGTTCATTTCCTTGCCGGCCTCACGGGACCGCTTAAAGGAACGTCTGGGCGTCAGTTTTCCGCGTGGCCGGGACCGCCGGACTGGCGGGTCTTGCGCCACTTGGTGCGGTGTTTCATGATCCAGTCGGTCAAGGCGCGCTCGAAGCCGATGTCGTGGCCGGCCTTCTCGGACTCGATCCACTTGTGTTTGAGGATTTCCTCGCGCTCGGCCTGGAACTCGCGATAGAGCGTGGAATTTTTCAGAAGGTCACTGCTGGCGGAAGTTTCGTTGCTCGGAGGCATGGCAAAGTTCATGTCGGAACTGCGCGGGACTGTAACAATCGTTTCGGGACTGACAATGCAATTCCACAGGCACGGTAGGCCCGTTTTCCGCGGAATCAACTCCTGTCCGGCTTCACGACACCAGTTCGCGCAACGTTTTGGCAACGGTGAAGAACGCCTGCCCGGCCGGCGCCTGCGGCGCGCCCACCGCCACCGGCACGCCCCGGTCGCCGCCCTCGCGGATCTCCGTGAAGATCGGCACTTCACCTAGGAACGGCACGCTCTGCCGCTCCGCTTCCGCGCGCCCGCCGCCGTGGCCGAAGATTTCGATCCGCTCGCCGCCCGGCGCGGTGAAGTAACTCATGTTCTCGACGAGGCCGAGGATGGGCACGTTGACCTTGCGGAACATCGCGATGCCTTTGCGCACGACGCCGAGCGAGGCTTCCTGAGGCGTGGTCACGATCACGCCGCCGTCCAGCGGCACGGTCTGGCAAAGCGAGAGCTGTGCGTCGCCCGTGCCCGGCGGCAGATCAACGAGGAGGTAGTCGAGCCGGCCCCAATCCACCTGCATTACGAACTGCTGGATCGTGCGCTGAATCATCGGCCCGCGCCAGATCACCGGCTGGTCGCCTTCGAGCAGGAAACCCATGCTCATCAACTTCACGCCGTGGTTCATCGGCGGCACGAGCTTTTCCTCGGGGCTGACCATCGGTCGCTGGTTGATCCCCATCATCAACGGAATGCTCGGCCCGTAAATGTCGCAGTCCAGCAGCCCAATCTCGCAGCCGAGTTGCGCCAGCGCGCACGCGAGATTCACTGACACGGTGGACTTGCCCACGCCGCCCTTGCCGCTGGCCACGGCGATGATGCGGCGGATGCCGGGGATGGTTTGCTTGGGCGGAAGTCCGGGCGCGGCGGCGACGGCGGCGGTCTTGACCTCGACGTGCACGAGTTCGACGCCCGGCGTGCCGCGCAGCGCTCGCTCGCACTCGGCCTTGAGTTGCGCCGCAACCTCGGGCGCGCTGGTCGTCAACTCCAGCCGCACGTTGACTGCGCCGCCATTCACCGCGACGTGCTTCACCAGCCCGAAGGAAATGATGTCGCGCGTGTAGCCGGGGTATTTCACCGTCTGCAACACGCTGCGAATGGCCTGCTCATTCAACATCAAGCGCGGAGAGTGTCCGGCTTTTTCCCGTTTTGGCAACTACCGCTTTGCCGCGCCGCGGCAACACGGTGACGGCGGCGCGGCTTGCGTTGGTTTCATCGCGTTGGCTACGCTGCGGCCCGATGCGCCTGCTCGACCGTTACCTGCTGCGCGAACTGCTTGTGCCGCTGGGCTACTGTCTCGGCGGGTTCTTGATTTTTTGGGTGTCCTTCGATCTGATTTCCGAGGTCGAGGAGTTCCAAAGAATGAAGCTCAAGGGCTGGGAAGTCGCGCAGTTTTATGCGCTGCGGCTGCCGGAATTTCTCGTGCTCATCGGCCCGATCGGCTTGCTGCTCGCGCTGCTCTACGCGCTGACCAACCACGCCCGGCACCATGAACTCACGGCGATACGCGCGGCTGGGGTCAGTCTGTGGCGTCTGTGCGCGCCGTATGTTGGAGTGGGTTTGCTCTTGAGCATGGGGCTTTCCGCCGTGAGCGAATTGGTCGCGCCGGCGTGCGCGGTGTTCGCCGAGCAGGTGCTGACCCGCCATCAGCCCAGCCGCGGCAACCTCACCAAAAGCTGGCTGCGCAACCTCAGCTTCAAGAACGCCCGTGAGAACCGCACGTGGCTGATCGAGGCCTACAACCCCGACACCTACGAAATGATCCGGCCCCGCGTGGTCTGGGAGCAGCCGGACGGCTCCATCCGCGACATCACCGCGGCGCGCGGCGGGCGGGTGGGTGACCAATGGGCATTCTTCAACGTGCAGGAGTTCTTTTACACCAACCGCACCGCGTTGGTGGTGCCGAGCCAGACCAATACGCTCTATCTGTCCGGGTTTACCGAGACGCCCGCGCAGATCGAGAGCGAGTTGAAGATCAGCAGCCTGTCGAGCATCCAGGCGGCGCGCAAGGTGCAGTTGTCTGTGGCGGAAATCGTCAACTACCTGGGGCTTCACCCGGTCTTGATGTCCAGCGACCGGGCGATGCTCTACACGCAGCTTCACGTCCGCCTGGCGAAACCGTGGACGAGCCTCGTGGTAGTGCTGATCGCGATCCCGTTCGGCGCGGCATCGGGGCGGCGAAATGCGTTCGTGGGCGTGGCCAGCAGCATCTTCATCTGCTTCACGTTCTACGTCGTGTCGCAGTTTGGGATGGCGCTGGGCACAGGCGGCCACCTTGAGCCGTGGGTCGCGGGTTGGCTGCCGAACATCCTTTTCAGCGCGGCGGGCGTGGCGCTGGCGATGCGCATTCGCTGAGACGCAATCGGGGCAAAGCGTCAACTTCCTCGTCCACGTCGGCTTTAGCGCACCCGCGTTCTTGTTCCTCGGAACTTCCGTCGCGCTTCGGGCCTGGAACATCAAACTTTCCTCGACGGTTCCTTGACTCCCCAATATTTGGTGTGCTACGACACCGCCAACCACTGCCGAATGTGTTCGGCGTACTATGCGTTGCCCGAAGTGCGGCCAGCAGGAAGACAAAGTCATCGACTCCCGGAGTTCGAAGGAGGGGGCGACCATCCGCCGTCGGCGCGAATGCTTGGGCTGCGGTTTTCGCTTCACGACCTACGAAGAGGTCGAACACCCGGGGCTGATGGTCATCAAGCGCGACAGCCGCCGCGAGTTGTTCTCGCGCGAAAAGCTCCTCCACGGCATCCAGCGCGCGTGCGAGAAGCGGCCCGTCAGCCATCAGGCCATTGAGGAAGTCGTGGACCGCATCGCCGACCAGATCACGACGCGCTACGAAAACGAGGTGCCGTGCATGGCGATCGGCGAGCGTGTGATGGAGGGCTTGCGCGACCTCGACAAGGTGGCCTACGTGCGGTTTGCCAGCATCTATCGGCGGTTTGACGAGGCGGGAGACTTCGTCGATGAAGTGCAGAAATTGGAGAAACGACGCGATGATCCAGCTCAACAACGACTCCCTGGTGTTCCAACTCTCTAACGGCGACAACGTGCCGTGCTCGGTGGAACGCTTCACCATCGAATTGATCGGCGAGGCGGCCAACTCGATCGACTCCGAACTCATCCGCAACGCCGCGCACGCCGTCCTCCACTATTTCAAGAAGGACCTTCAGCGCGACACCGTCACGCTGGCGGAATTCGCAGAAGCTCTGGAAAAGGTCCTCCACAGCCTTGGTCTGAAGGTCAGCACGGTCGCTTCGGCTGATGAACCGCCGCCGGTCCCCTCCGATCTCGCGTCGATCGCTGCCGGGAGTGGCGGCGCCTTCGAACTCGAGTTCTTCCCGCGCCTGCGCGACACGATGCGTCATCGCCTCACTGATTCGCCGCGCATGGTGCGGTTCACCGGCCTGCGGCGATGCGCCAAGCAACTCGTCGGCGCCCGTCGCTGGAGCGCGCGCTGCGAGCAGATGAGCGATCAGATCGTGGACTTCCTCCGTGGTTGTCTCACGACCGAAGCCGCCGGCCGCGAGTGCGGTCTGGTGGTGCAGTGAGGCGTGCCGCGTAGGGAGTTGTCCGTAAGGAAAGCGTTTACGCGCGCGCCGTTGTCGGTTACGCATTACTCGTTACGTCCCATGACCCTCTTCGAGAAACTCATCGCCCGGCAGATTCCCGCCAACGTCGTTTATGAGGACGATCAAGTCTTCGCCTTCCATGACATCAAGCCGCAGGCGCCGGTTCACGTGTTGATCATCCCGAAGAAACCCATCGTGCGCGTCGCCGAGGCTGGCGCAGAAGACCAGGCCTCGCTCGGCCATCTGTTCCTCAAGGCTGCTGACGTCGCGAAGAAACTTGGCCTCGACAAAACCGGCTACCGCCTCGTGGTGAACAACGGTCCCGACGCGGGCGAAGCCGTGCCGCACCTGCACGTGCACATCCTCGGCGGACGCCGCATGGGCTGGCCGCCGGGCTGAACTCTGGCGTCAATGCGGTGGCGGCCGTTTTTCGATCAAGCGGAGAAACTGTTCGATCCCCTCGCGGAACTTGCGCAGGTTCGCCTCGGGCTGGTCGTTGTGGTCGCCGGCGAGTTCGCAGAAAAGTTTCGGCTCATTGGCGGCGGCGAAGAGACGCTCGCCGTGGCGGAATGGAATTAGCGAGTCCGCGCGGCCGTGCATGACCAGCACGGGCACTTGCAGCCGCGGCAACTTGCTGCGCGTGTCGTAACGGATGTTCGTCACCGTGCGAACTGGTAGCCACGGGAACATTTCGCTGCCGACATCCGTCGTGCTGGTGAATGTGCTTTGCAGGATCAGGCCGCCGATGGTTTCACGCAGAGCCAGTTCCGCCACCACACCGCCGCCGAGAGATTCGCCGTAAGCGATGATGTTCGTTGCGGCGAAGCCTTTGTTGCGCAGCCACGCGTATGCGTCTTGCGCATCGCGATAGGTGCCTTCCTCATTCGGCCGGCCCGCGCTGTGGCCGTAACCGCGATAGTCGAACACGAACACTCCCGCGCCCGTGGCCAGCAACGCCTCGCACAGCGGCAGGCGATGGCTGATGTTCCCGCCGTTGCCGTGGCAGACGAGGAAGACGAGCGGGGCGCGTGGGGAACCGTGCCTGGCCGGGAAGAACCACCCGCTGAGCCGCACGCCGTCGCTCGTCGTCAAGGAGACTTCCTCGTGCATGCGGCCAAGTTCATCGCCGCTCGCGTCGTGCTGTGACGAAGGCTGATAAACCGTCCGATACTCGAACCAGCGCAGCAGCAGGTAGCCGACGACCGTGAAGAGGAGGAAGCCGATGAGGTTTTGCCACACGCGCTGCCGCGTCCAGAAATCCATGCCCGAGTGTTGCACATCCACCGTGCTGAGGCGAACCGTGAATCTGCTCTTGCGCGAATCGTCGCCGAGGCTAAAACGCGTCTGTGCCCAGTGAACCGAAACCGATTGCGACCTCTTCCGAACAAGAATCCGCAAACGCGTGTGCGCTCGACGGAACCGTCACGGGCGAATACTGGCGCTGGTGTCCGCGCTGCGGGCACGAGCTGCACAATGAGAAATGCAAACTCCGCTGCCCGCGCTGCCACTACTTCATGAGTTGCTCGGATTTTGATTGAGCGTCTTCGGAGGGACGAGCTATGCGAGTCCCATTTCGTTGCGGAAGTAGTCGGGGACTCGCGTAGCTCGTCCCTCCGAGAATTGCGTGCCTACCCCAGCAAAATCCCCCGACACGCGTTTTGCAACGCCTTCATCTGTTTGGTGGACTTCGCCTCGATGTAGCAGCGGATGAGCGGCTCGGTGCCGCTGGCGCGGAAGGCTACCCACTCGGTGTTTGGCAACAGAAACTTGTAGCCGTCCGTCGTGATGAACTTCTCCACCTTCGCGCTGCCGACCGAATCCAGTCCGCCCGCGAGCTTCGCCAGCAACGCGTCTTTCTTCGTCGGGTCAATCTTCACGTTGATTCGGTCGGTGTGATACGCGCCGGTGACTTTCTCGATCTGCTTGAGGATTTGGCCGAGCGATTTCTTTTCGGTGGCGGCCAGTTCGGCCATCAACAGGCAGGCCAGGATGCCGTCCTTTTCGGGCACATGGCCTTTCACGCTCAACCCGCCGCTCTCCTCGCCGCCGACGATGATCGGTTCGCTCTCCATCAACGCGCCGATGTATTTGAAGCCCACGGGCGTCTCGTGGACTTTCACCCCGAGCATTGCGGCCACGCCATCCACCTGGTGGCTCGTGGGCACGGTGCGCACCACGGCGCCGGTCCAGCCGCGGTTCTTCTTCAGGTGATACAGCGCCAGCGCGAGGATCTGGTTCGGCGTCAGCCACGTGCCGTCCTTGTCCACGATGCCGAAACGGTCTGCGTCGCCGTCGAGGCCGAGGCCGAGCACGGCCTTGCCGCTGCGGACGAACTTGCTCACCTCGCCCATGCCCTCGGCGTTCGGCTCGGGATGATGGCCGCCGAAGAGCGGGTTCAACTCGTTGTGAAACACCGTGACCTTCGCACCCGCGCTTTCAAGCAATTTATCCAGGTAACCGCGCCCGGTGCCGTACATCAACTCGACCGCCAGCTTGAGCTTCGCCTTCTTGATCGCGCCGAAGTCGATGAGCTTCCGGAGCTGTTTGAAGTAAGCCGGCTGCGGATCAATCGTCTTGCACTGGAATGTGCCGATGACGGCGGCCTTGAACGTCCACCCTTCCGCCTGCCGCTTCGCAATGGCGGCCTCGATCTGCCTGGTGACCTCGGGCGTGGCGGGCGCGCCGTTGAAGGTCGAGAACTTCAGCCCTTGATACTCCGCCGGGTTGTGGCTGGCGGTCATGTTGATGCCGCCGATGGCTTTGCGGTCGCGGATGGTGTGGGCGATGACCGGCGTGGGCGCGTCGCGCTGGCAGAGCAGGGG
>DATDFH010000598.1:0-6738 GCA_036522715.1 Verrucomicrobiia bacterium | reverse complement strand
AGCGCCGAGCCGACCACGAGCCACAGCGCGGACAAGCCGAGCAGCGTCAGCACCACGCCGCGTTCACCGCAGCCGCAGCAGACAGCGGACGACGACGCGCTACGCGCGGGTTCGGGCGCGAAGGCGGCGGGCGGGATGGTTGGATTGGACGGAGCGATCATCGCGGCGGCGCGCGCAGGCGGCTACTCGAACACCGGCTTGGCATTTGCCTTCGTCACGCGCGCATCGAGCAACGCCCGAAGCGCGGCGGGGTCTTTGCCATTCTGCACGACGATTTCTATTGCGCGCTCGATGGGGAGGCGGACGAGGCCCTTGGCCGGATCAAGCACGCCGTATTCGGTGAGTTGCTTGCGCTCGTCGCCGCGGAGTTCGATCAACGCCGCCCGGCGTAGCGCGGCGCGGTCGGCGCCCAGTGGCGCGGGCGCGGTGTATTTGCGCGTGATGCCGACAAGGATCGCCATGATCAACAACGCGCCGAGCGCGGCGATGACGTAGATGCCGAGGCCGGTTTTGGATTCGTCGGTGCGGTTCATACGCAAAGCAATTTCAATGTTTGCCTTTCGATTCGCTGAGCAGCGGGACGTAAACGCCAAGCGTCTCGGCGATGCGCGGGTCCTTCTGCGGGAAAGGCGCGTGCGCGCGGAAATACTTCAGGAACACGGTGGCCAGCACGCCCGCGAGGAACGCGAAGCACGCAATGTCCAGCCAGCCAAAGTGGAAGCCGTCCGGGTGTAGCGCGGGCTGGATGTTGTAGCACATGTCGGCGTAGTGGCAGATCCACATCCAGCCGGCTAGCGGCAGCATCAACGGCAGCGTGAGTTTCGCGTCGATGCGCAACAGCGCGAGGAACGGAATCACGAAGTGGCCGAAGACGATCAACATGCCGATGTCCCACCACTTTCCCTTTTCGCGCAGCACGTACCAGAAGGTTTCCTCCGGGATGGCGGCGTTCCAAATCAGGAAGTATTGGGAGAAATGGATGTAGGCGTAGAAAACTGTGAAGGCAAACATCAGGATGCCGATACTGTAGAAGGTGTTGCGGTTGGTCACCGCGGCGAGCGGCCCCTGGCGCTTGAGCAACAGCGTGATGACGTAGAGTGTGCCGAGCGCGGTCCACACGCTGCCGGCGAAGTAATAGACGCCGTACATCGTGGAGAAGAACTGGTGCTGGATGGCCTTCATCCAGAAGATCGCGGCCAGGGTCAGCGTGAAGGCGAACAGGAAGATGCCGCCGGCCGCCCATTTGCGGTTGGACGTGGTGTGACGGGCGTCGCCGTCCTTGTCTTGCGCGAGCGAGTTGGCGCGCAGCTTCCACGAGAGCAGCGCCCAGATCGCGAAGAGCACGAACGAGATCAGGTAGAAGAACGGCACTGTAAAGAGCGGTTGCTTGGCCATCAACGCGTGGTCGTCGTGTGGGTTCACGTTCATCCATTGATAGATTTGCGGAGCCTTCACTGCGATGGGGACGAACAACGCCGCCATGACCGGCAGCAGAAACGCCAGGTGCTCGGTGATGCGGCGCGTGGGCACCGACCAGTTCGCATCGAACAGGTGGTGCAAGATCGTCAGGAACAATCCGCCAAGGCAGATGCTCAGGAAGAACATGAACGCCGTCAGGTAGGAGAATGCGAATTGTTTCGATGTGCCGGGAACCAACGCGCCGACGAGCGCGAGCGCGCCGCCGCCCACCATCAGGATCATCGGCAGGTTCTTCACCCAGCCGGGCAACTGGAACGGCGCGGCGGGATTGGAGGATTCAGCGTGGCTGGCCATGATTACTTCTTGTTGAGATCGACTTTGTGCTCGGCGGGCACGTCGGCGTCGGTGCCAAGCCGGGCGAGTTGCAGCGCGCGCACGTAGGCGATAATGGCCCAGCGGTCGTCGATCGCGACGTTGGCGCCGTAGGGGCCCATCAGATTCTTGCCGTAGGTGATCGTACTGAACAGTTCGCCATCGGCCATCTGGACGATGCGCTGGTCGTGGAGGTTTGCGACCACGGCCATCGCGCCGATTTTCTTAGTTATGCCGTTGCCGTCGCCAATCGCGCCGTGGCAGGGCGAGCAGTTGATGTTGAAACGCTCGCGGCCGCGTTCGAGGAACGCGGGCGTGATCTCAACCGGGAGCGTGGCGATGAAGTTGGTTGTGCCGGTGACGCGGCCGGTGTTGAACGGGGTGTCCTCGAAACGCTCGCCGCGCGCAATTGTTCCGGTGATCGGCAGGCGCGAGCCGCGGCCGTCGGCGTTGAACGGTCCCTCGGTCTGCGGGCGCAGCTTCAACTGCCGGTCCATGTCGTCGAAAAACTCGAGCGGCGGCTTGCGGGAAATGTCGCCGCGCCGACCGGCAAGGGACATCGTCGCCACAACACCGAGCGCGAGAAGGAGAATGAAGTAGCGCATCAATCCTCCACGATCTCGATGTGCTTGCTGCCGGCGGCTTCGAGCAGCTTGCGGGTTTCGCTCGCCGAATATTTCGGGTCAGCGGTTTCGATCACGATGAAAAATTTGTCGTGCGTGGCGCCGCTGGTGAACCGGCGGCTCTTGAGGATTGGGTGGTAGAGCTTCGGCAGGCGGTTGAGGAACAACATGCCGAAGAGCGTGGCGAAGGACGCGAAGAGGATCGTCAGTTCGTAGCTCACCGGGAACGGGAACATCGGGCTGAACAACGGCTTGCCGCCAACCACGATGCGGTAGTCGAACCCGTTCATGTACCAGATCATCAACATGCCGGTGCTGAAACCGGTCACGCCGCCGAGGAAAGTGAACCAACCCACCATGGAATTTTTCAAGCCCATCGCCGCATCGAGTCCGTGGACGGGGTACGGCGTGTGAACATCCCAGCGGCGATAGCCCGCGTCGCGCACCTGCTCCGCGGCGTGCATCACGTCGGCGGGTGTGTGGAACTCCGCGATGACCGCGAAGGGCATCGGAGTGGAAACGGGAGCGCTCATCAGTGGTGCCCTCCCGCGCCGCCCAGCGGATGATGCGGGTCGGCCTGCGGCGTGACGCCTTTCACCTCCGCGATCGCGATGACCGGCAGGAAGCGCATGAACAACAGGAACAGCGTGCAGAACAATCCGAAGCTGCCCACGAACGTCAGCACATCCACGTAGGTCGGCCGGAAATATCCCCACGACGACGGCAGGTAATCGCGATGGATCGAGGTGACGATGATCACGAAGCGTTCGAACCACATGCCGACGTTGACGAATCCGGCGATGATCCAGACCAGCAGCATGTTGGTGCGGATTTTCTTCGACCAGAACAAGTGCGGGCTGATGACGTTGCAAGTGATCATCGACCAGTAGGCCCACCAGTAGGGACCGAACGCGCGGTTCTTGAACGCGTAAAGCTCGTAAGGATTGCCGCCATACCACGCGATGAAAAACTCCATGCCGTAGGCGTAACCAACCATCGAGCCGGTCGCGAGGATGACCTTGCACATCAACTCGACGTGCCGGGTCGTGATCACGTCCTCAAGATGACAGAGCGTCCGCAGCGGGATCAGCAGCGAGAGCACCATCCCGAAGCCGGAAAAAATCGCACCCGCGACGAAGTAGGGCGGGAAGATCGTCGTGTGCCAGCCGGGCACGACCGACACGGCGAAGTCGAAGGAGACGACCGAGTGCACGGAGAGCACCAGTGGCGTCGAGAGGCCCGCGAGCAGCAGGTAGGCTTTTTCGTAATTGCTCCAATGCCGGTTCGAGCCGGTCCAGCCGAGCGCGAAGAAACCGTAGAGGAATTTGCGAATCTTCGTCTTCGCCCGGTCGCGCATCGTCGCGAGGTCGGGCACCAAGCCGGTGTACCAGAAGAGCAACGACACCGTGCCGTAGGTCGAGACGGCGAACACGTCCCAGAGTAGCGGCGAACGGAACTGCGGCCAGATCACGTTCGAGTTCGGGAACGGAATCAGGTAGCCGGGATACAACGCGAACCAGATGCGGCCAACGTGGACGACGGGGAACGTGCCGGCGCAAACGACGGCGAAGAGCGTCATCGCCTCGGCCGAGCGATTGATCGACGTGCGCCATTTCTGCCGGAGCAAAAACAAGATCGCCGAGATGAGCGTGCCGGCGTGGCCGATGCCGATCCAGAAGACGAAGTTGGTGATGTCCCACGCCCACGCGGCGGGTTGGTTGAGGCCCCACACGCCCACGCCCGTCGAGATCAGGTAGGCGATCATTGTGAACATCATCAGCATGACCGAGGCGCTGATGAGGAACGCTGGCCACCACCACGTCGGCGTCTTGCCCTCGGCGATGCCGGCGATGTGGTCGGAAATCCACGCGAGCGAGCGCTTGTTCAAGACGAGCGGCTGGCGCTCCAGTTCGACCGGCGGTGGCGCGACCTGCACGGAAAGTTTTTCAGCGGAGGCGCTCATTCCTTGTGCGCTCCTTTCGCTCCGCCGTGGGCCGGCGCGGCTTCCTTGCCATGCGATTCACCATGAGCGGCTGCGTGATGTTCGGAATAAGGACTCGAGTGGCTCGCCTCCTCATACTCCTTCATCGCGAGCGTGGACTCGGAGTAATCGGGCATCGCCTTGTTCGGATTGCGGACGCGCGCGAGGTAAGTCAGGCGCGGCCGGGTGTCGAGAAAGCCGAGCACCGAGTAGTTGCGATCGCTCTTCTTCAGCTCGTTCACCTTGCTCGTCGGATCGAGCAGGTTGCCGAAGACGATCGCCTCAGCCGGGCAAACCTGCTGGCACGCGGTCTTCAATCCGTCGGCGTCGGTGATCTGCACGGCGGGGGACGGGCCGGCTTTGACCTTCTTCGCGATCTTCGTCTGTTCGACCCGCTGGATGCAGAACGTGCACTTCTCCATGACGCCGCGCATGCGCACGGTCACGTCCGGATTCTTCGCCATCTTGATCAGGTCGTATTCGAGCTGCTCGCGCTTGGCCAGCGGGCCGTTGTAAAGCTTGCCCGGCCCCCACAGCAGGAAGCCGTTGCCCGGCGTGTCGGCGTAGTTGATCGGGCGCTTGTTGAAGTCGAAGAAATTAAACCGGCGGACCTTGTATGGGCAGTTGTTCGAGCAATACCGCGTGCCGACGCAGCGGTTGTAGGCCATCGCGTTGATGCCTTCCTCATCGTGGACGGTGGCGTTGACGGGGCAGACGCTTTCGCACGGCGCGCTCTCGCAATGCTGGCAGAGCATCGGCTGGTTCGCGACCTGCGGATCGGCCACGTCGCCGGCGAAGTAACGGTCCATGCGCAGCCAGTGCATCTCACGGCCGCGGTTGACCTGTTCCTTGCCGACGATGGGGACGTTGTTCTCGCTCTGGCAGGCGGTAACGCACGCGTTGCAACCGACGCACGAGCTGAGGTCGATCACCATGCCCCACTGGTTGATCGTGCTGACGGTTTCGGGCGCGGCTTGGTAGGGATGTTTGTAAATGTTGTTGATGCTGCCGTCCGGATTCTTTGGCACGAACTGGTCGTAGTGCGACTCCATGTCCATGTTCTGCGCAAAGTGCGGATGCGCGCGATACTGCTCGAGGTTCGCTTCGCGGACGATCGGGCGGCCTTCCATCGCGCCGTGCTCCTGCGTGGTGACGACGCGCACGTAGCGGCCGGTGGCCGTGAGCTTCGCGCCGGGGGCGATGTAAGGCGCCGCCGTAGTCCGGAGCGAATAGGCGTCGTAACCTGAGCCGGTGCCGACGCGGCCGGTCTTGCGGCGGCCGTAACCGAGTTCGAGCGCCACGACGTAATCCGCGAGGCCGGGCTGAATCCACGCCGGGCCGGTGACCTTGCGGCCGCCCACTTCGACTTCAACGACATCGTTGGTTTCGATCAGCGTGCCGAGATCGTTGCTGCTGAGTTCGTTTTTCGGACGCGAGGCAATGCGAAGCCCGAGGTCGCGCGCCGTGTGGACGCTGACCATCACGACGTTCTCCCAAACGATCTTCGTGATCGGGTCGGGCAGTTCCTGGAGCCAGCCGTTGTTGTTGTGGCGGCCGTCGTCGAGCTTGTTGCTGCGGTGGAACACCACTTCGAGCGCGCTCTGCAAAGGCACCGGAGCAACCGTCGCTTTGGCGAGCTCTGCGCTGACCGCGCCGGGTTGGAAACTGCCGGCGACCGCCGCCGGAGCGCTGTTTGCAAGGTAGCCATCGTGGAGGGTCTTCTTCCAAGTCTCCTCGGTCTGCGCGCCGAGGCCGAAGAAAGTTTCGCGAACGATGTCCAGCGGGCGCGCGGTGTCGAGTCCGCCGATGCGCGCGAGCACTTCCAACTCGGTGAAGCCGCCAAAGAGCGGATCGATCAGCGGCTGGATCGTGACGTAGGTTCCGTCGGCCGTGCGCGCGTCACCCCACGATTCGAGGTAGTGCGCGGCGGGAATGAATTGCGTCGCGCCTTCACCTGACTCGTCGTGGTAGTAGCCAAGGCGGATGATGTTCTTCGCCTTCTTCTGCGCCGCGGCGAGATCGAGGTCCGCGGGCGCGCTGTAAACCGGGTTGCCGCCGAGCGAGACGAGCGTCTCGACGGTGTTTGCGTTGAGCGCCTGCACCAACTCGGCGAGCGAGCCGTCCTTGAGTTCGGGCGCGGGCTTGAGCACGACACTCTTACCCACCGCGCCGAGCGAATTGTTCAACAGGTGCGCGATGAGATGCACCGCGAGCGGCTGCTGATGCCCTGCGAGCACGACCACTTCGCCCTTGTGCGCCGCGAGGTCCTTGGCGCATTCAGTTATCCACTTGTCCGCGTGCTCATAACTCTTGAACTCAGATGCGAGCCGTTCGAGCGACGCC
>DATDFH010000597.1:0-5686 GCA_036522715.1 Verrucomicrobiia bacterium | reverse complement strand
ATGCCGACCTGCTTTCCGAGTTCAACGGCATCGACCCCAATGGCACGTGGTCGCTCTACATCGTGGACGATTCCATTCACGACGATGGAAACCTTGCGGGTGGCTGGAGTCTGGAGATCACGACCGGCGCGCAATCCTTTGTGGCGCCCGGCTTCTTCACGAGCATCTCTGGCGACGGCAAGATGTCGCTCGATCAACTCGCGAGCGATGGCGACGTCGATGAATTGACCGAGCTGACCAACAAGGTGCTTTCGGTGAACAAGACTTTGCTGCAACTAGACTCGGTGCAGGTGATGCCGGGCAGCGGCGCGATGCTGAACCTGTTCGGTCAAGCCGGGCAGACCTACCGGATCGAGGCCACCACCAATTTCACAACCTGGCAGCCCCTGCTCACCAACGTCGCGCCGGCGGACGCGTTTCAATTCCAGGACTCCAACGCTCCCGCGTTTCTCCATCGCTTCTATCGCGGCGTCGTGCTGCCTTGACGGCGTCACGGAACCATTCCTCATCTTCCCTGTGGAATTTGGCGCGGCGGAAAGTTTCCTCGCCTCCGTTTGGATCGCGGGCTAACGTGGGCCGACTGGTATGATTCAACTCCCCAAGCCCGCCGTGATCCTGACCCACGAGAGCGACCTGGATGGATACATCGCGGGCGTGCTCCTGAAGAGGCTCGCGCGGAAATTGTTCGATGCCGACGTGCCGCTGGAGGCGTGGAATTACAACGGCTGGCGCAACCGTCCGATGAACGAGACGGCCGCGTGGGTGACCGACCTCAATTTCGAGGCGCGGCTCGACAAACCCAACTGGGTGATCATCGATCATCACGCGACGGAGCTCCGACCGAAGACGGCGTTGCTGATTCACAACGTGGAGAAGTCCGCGAGCCTGCTCTGCTACGAACTGTGCCGCGAGCACGGGCTGGGTTCACCAGCGCTCGATCGGCTCGTGCATCTGAGCAACGTGGCCGATCTGTTCCTGGAGGACGACCCGGACTTCGTGCTCGCCAACGACTACGCCAACCTGGTGAAGACGTATTCGTTCTGGAATCTCCATGCGTTGATCAAGGGCGAGTTGGAACTGCTCATCGACCATCCGCTGCTCGAAGTTATGGCCGTCAAGCGTCGCATTGAAGATCCGATCGGCCTGGAGTGGAGCAAAGCCAACGTCACGCGCGTCACCGACGAGGTTGGCTTCGTGGAGACGGTCGTGGGCAACACCAACCTGATCATCTATCAACTGCTCGATCAACAGGCGACGCCATTCCCGGTCCTTGTGACGGCGTTCCAAAAATCCAATGGCCTGATCGTGCTCAGCCTCCGCAGCCAGAATGGCGGCGCGCTCAAGGTCGCCGAGAAACTCAAGGGCGGCGGTCACGCCAACGCCGCGGGCGCCACGTTGCCGCGTTCGGTGCAATCGGTCGAAGATGGGATCGCCTACGTCCGCCAGATCCTGAGCCCGGCGGCACCGGCGGGCGGTGGGTTGAACAGCTTGGAGCAACTCTTCACGGGGCTGGGTGCGGTGGCCGGTGCGACCGATCCGAGACGGTAGAAAAAGTCCGCCCTCTTTATTCCCCGTCGGGTGAGGGAGGGCGGAACCTCGACCCGGCCATCTGCTTTGACTTCCCGCGGAAGCCAAAAGTCCCCTCGGCATCTCGCTCTTACCCGGGCGACCTGGGCTTACGCCAGCCGTCCCGCCGAGCGGAAATCTGTTTGCGTTCCCTCCAGCGCGCGTCCGGCACGAGCCTTTCGGGCTGGAGAATTCCTGTTTTTATCACGGAACGCCGAAGCTTGTCTGTCAGGGGAAGTACGGAGATTTTTGTAGTGTTTTCCCGTACAAAATAAAACTTGCCAAACGCGTCGAATGACGATCCAAACCACACTCCTGGCGGAATTTCGCGCGGGAAAAAGTTTTACAGGTTGCCCGGCCCATGGCGGTTGAGTAGCGTGCGCGCCGCTATTATGGGCGTTGAATCCAATCATCCATCACCGATCGTACGGACCGATGGCCGTGCTGCGAACGCGCTCCGGCCGCTCCGGTTTCAAAATCATTTCGCGCCTTACGCGACCGGCTCGACCCTGATCGAGTGGGGCGACACGCGCGTGATCTGCGGTGTCACCGTCGAGGACACGGTGCCGCGCTGGATGAAGGAGCAGGGAGTCGAAGGCGGTTGGATCACGGCCGAATACTCGATGCTGCCGTATTCGACGTTGCAGCGGAAAGGGCGCGACATCACGAAGGGCAAGATCGACGGCCGCTCGCAGGAGATCCAGCGGCTCATCGGTCGCGCGATGCGCGCGGCGGTCAATCTCAAGAAGGTCGGCTCGCGCACGCTTTGGGTGGATTGTGATGTGTTGCAGGCCGACGGCGGCACGCGGACCGCGGCGATCACCGGCGCGTACGTGGCGTTGGCGCTGGCGGTTCGCAAGCTCCAGACTGCGGGCGCGTTGGCCGAGAATCCATTGCTCGACCCCGTGGCGGCAGTGAGCGTCGGGATCGTCAATGGGAAACCGTTGCTCGACCTTTGTTACACCGAGGATTCGGCTGCTGATGTCGATATGAATCTCGTGATGACCGGCGGTGGCGAGTTCATCGAAGTCCAGGGCACCGGCGAGAAGGCGAACTTCAACCACGCGCAGCTCGCGACGATGCTCGAACTCGGCGCCGCCGGCATCCGCCAACTCATCGCGCTGCAACAGTCGGCGCTCGCGGTCTGACGGGCGTGCCGCCGACGGTTATGCCATGACGCGCGCGCATCTTCCCACCCGGCTTTTTCTTCTGCGCCACGGCGAGGTCGAGGAGCGTTACCACCGCATCTTTGGCGGGCGCATTGATATGAACCTTTCTCCGCGTGGCCAGGCACAGGCGCGCGCGCTGGCGAAATACTTGGGCCGGTTTTCGCTCGATGCCCTCTACGTCAGCCCGATGCAGCGGGCGCAACAGACGCTCGCGCCGATTGCGGCCGAGAAGCACGTCGAGGCCGTCACACTCGGAGATTTACGGGAGGTGGATTTTGGCGACTGGACCGGGCTGAGTTGGGAAGGCGTCCATGCGAAGTTCGGCGTCAGTGCGTTCGACTGGCTGACTGAGATGGAGCAGGGGAGGATTCCCAATGGCGAATCGGGTGGGCAATTTCGCGCGCGGCTGGAGCCGTGCTTGCACCAGATTCTTTTGGAGTGCCCCGGCAAGTCGGTGGCGGTGGTCTGTCACGGTGGCGTGATCCGGATGCTCCTGTCGATCCTACTGAGTCTGCCGTTGCCGGCGATGGCGGGATTCGAGATCGATTACGCCAGCCTGACCCGCGTGGATTACCGTGAACGCAAGTCCGAGGTGCAGGTGCTCAACCTGACACCTTGGCGCGACCTCGAATGAAGTCCTCGGCGCTTTGGTCCGTGTCACTCGGGATCCCGCGCGAGTTGGAGGAACCGGTGGCGGCGCTGTTCGAGCGCGTGTTTGGTGTCGCGCCGACGATTTACTTCGATGAACGCCGACGCCGCTCCACCGTGACGGTGTATCTCGCAAAACGGCCGTCGTCCGATGGGCTTGAAGTTCGTGCGTTGCACTGTGGCTTGGCGGAATTGCGGTCGCTCTGGCTGGATTTCGGGCGGACGCGTCTGAAAGTCAATTTCGTCCGACCGCAAGACTGGGTGGAATCGTGGAAGCGCCACTTTCGGCCCATCGAAATCGGCCGGGCCTTGCTGATCAAACCGAGTTGGAGCCGGCGTCGCGCGCGGCGGGGCCAGGCGGTGGTGGTGCTCGATCCGGGATTGAGTTTCGGCACGGGCCGGCACGCGAGCACGGCGTTCTGCTTGCGGGAAATTGTCCGCCGCCGCCGCGCCGGTGGCGCGCAGTCGATGCTGGATGTCGGTTGCGGTTCGGGAATCCTCGGCATAGCGGCGGTGAAGCTCGACTACGCGACGGTTGACGCGTTTGATTTTGATCCGGACGCCGTTCGCATTGCACGCGAGAATGCCGCCAACAACGGCGCCGCGCGCGGCGTGAAGATTTTTCAGGCGGACCTGACACAACTTCCCCGGCGAGGCGCGCAACGATACTCGGTGGTGTGCGCGAACTTGATTTACGATCTGCTGATCGCCGAGTCGGCGCGACTCGTAGCGCGACTGGCATCCGATGGCGTGCTGGTACTCGCGGGAATCCTCGACCGCCAGTTCGACGCGGTGCGGCGTCACTACGAACGTGCCGGGCTGAAACTGCAACGGACGCGGCGCGAGGGGGAATGGCGTTCGGGGGTTTTCGCGCGCTGAGCTTCCCTTCGCTTCGTCGGGTGGTTTGTGCCGCAGATCTGTGATGGCATCCGGCGGAAAAATTCAAGGTTCGGGCTTGAGCTTGGTCTGAGCTTGAGTTATAGAATCTGCGTGATCAGTCGGCTTCGACAGGCAATCACGGGCCTTGTTGACGAGGCGTTGGCGGTGTCCCCCTTTCCCTTCAGTCCAACCACAAATCGCAGCTATGGCGAAAACACTCGATACCATCGAAGAAGCCATCCGGAATCCCAAACACCCATTCCGGCAGGTCGACGCTCAACCTGACAAAGCTCACAAGCACCGATACGAGCGGCGGAAGATCAAGGAATACATGCGGCTAGGCGATTGGGCTCCCGAGTCAATCCAGGAGCCGGGCGGCGCGGGCCACTGAGGCTTGCCTGCAACCAGCGCCGAAGCTTCCGCGCTTCAGGTTTTGGGGTGGAGCGCGACGGAGGGATTTTCGTCTCCTGCCCAAACGCGAGTGTCAGTGAAGAATGACACTCGCCGCACCCAATCCGACTCCCACGAGGATCGCGAGGCCTTTGGCCAGATTGAACCGGTGGCTTTCGCTATTCTCGAACAGGATCGTGGTCGAGATGTGCATGAAGATGCCGATCACTATGGCCATCAATTCGCGTGTGTGATTGGCGAGACTTGAGTGGCTGCTGAGGAGCAAGCCCGCAGGCGCCATCGCGGCGAACACGCCGAGCAACCCAAGCGCCCGGCCGCGCGCGAGTCCGGCGTAGAGGAGCATCCCAAGCAGGGCGATGGAGACGGGATAGTTGTGCAGCACGATGCTCCACAGGAGCAACCGGCGCGACGCGGGATCGTGATGAGTCAGCGGATCGCCGAGGGCGATGGCCTCCAGAAACGCGTGCAGACACAAGCCGGTCATCATCCCGATCGGCAGCCTGCCGTGGAGATGGTGCGCGTGTCCGTGCTCCAGCCCCATCGAGAAATAGTCGAGCAGGATCTGGACGAAAAAGCCGGCGAGGATCAGCGCGCCAAGGTAGAGAGTGCTTTCGTGCGTTGGCGCGCCGGTGCCGCGGTAAAGTTCGGGCAGCAGGTGCAGGAACGTCAATGCGAGCAGGTAGGCGCCAGAAAAGGCGTTCATCAACCTCACGTGGCTGTGCTCGCCGAGCCTCAGCCACACGACCGTGACGGCCCCGGCCACAATCGACGAGAGAAGAATCAGGTAGTCCATGCGCCCAAAAAAGAAAACGGGCGCTTGCGGCGCCCGGCGTTTCCGACATCGATGCGAGCAGTCTGCACCTGCCGGTTGCGAAGACCCCGCTGCGCGCAGCGGGTCCTGGCGGAAATCACTTCATCAACAGCATCTGTCGCGCGCGCTTGATGGCCGTGTTGAGCCGGCGCTGATAGTGCGCAGGCAGGCCCGTGTACTTGCGCGGAAGGATGCGCCCCTG
>DATDFH010000596.1:0-7668 GCA_036522715.1 Verrucomicrobiia bacterium | reverse complement strand
ATAGACAAGCGTGCCGCCGGGCTTGAGCAGCGGCGCGGCTCGCGTCAGGAGTTGAAGCTGCGTCGCGGCGAGGCGGGTGATTTCCTCCGGCCGAATGCGCCAGCGCAAGTCCACTCGGCGGCGCAGGACGCCGGTGTTGGAGCAGGGCGCGTCGATGAGCACGCGGTCGAACTGCGAATTGGGAGTGGCTGGTGGCAGATTGCAAATGGGCCGGGCGCACGTGACGCCGAGGCGGGCGCAGTTGTCCTCGACCAGTTTCACGCGGTCAGGTGAGGTGTCGTTGGCGACAACGCAGCCTTCGTTGTTCAGCCGTTGCCCGATCAGGGCCGTCTTGCCGCCGGGCGCAGCGCAGAAGTCGAGCACAGTCTCGCCCGGTTTCGGATCGAGCATGGCGACCGCGAGGAGCGTGCTCGGGTCTTGCACGTAAAACCAACCGTCCCTGAACGATCCAAGCTCGGCGAGCGGCCGGTGCTGCTTCAACTCGAAGACGGTGTTCTCGTCGATCCAATCCCACCGGCCGAAGTCGTAGGTGACGTTTTCCTGCTCCCGCCACCGGTTGAGCAACCTGGCGGCGTCCGTCTTGAGTGTGTTGACGCGAGCGAAGGTTTTTGGCGGCGTGTTGTTCCATTCGAGCAGCCGGTGCAAATCGGCGTCGCCCCAGTGCGCGCGCCAGCGTTGCACGAGCCAGTCCGGATGCGAGAAGCCGAGGTGCGGTTGGGCGGTCTTGAGTTCGTCGAGCGAGTTCCTGATCGCATCGTGCTCGCGCAGGCAGCCGCGGAGGACGGCGTTGACGAAGCCGGCCTGCGCTCCGAAGCCAAGCCGCTTGGTGAGTTCCACCGTCTCGTGCACGGCGGCGTGGTCGGGCACGCGGTCGAGCCAGAAGAGTTGGTAGAGGCCGAGGCGCAGGAGAGTTTGCAACCCGGCCTTCTGCGTGCGGCCATCGGTCTTGCGCGCGATCAGCCAGTCGAGCGTCGCCTGCCAGCGCACGGCGCCATAGGCGAGTTCCTGCGCGAGCGCGCGGTCAGCGGGCCTGAGCGGCGAGCGCTCCAGCTCGGCGGCGAGGAGGTTTTCGACGTAGTCGGAGCCGCCCTCGCGCCGCTGTAGAACCGTGCAGGCAATTTCTCTTGGATTTTGAAAGGCCACGCCTGATAATCTCAACCGGTTGAAAGTCGGCGAGAATAATTGATCTATGAAAGAAGAATTTGAAAAACTGGCACTGGCGGGAAAAATCAGTCGCGATCAGGTGAATCGCCTGGTGACGCTGGCGACGGGGACATATTGCCATCACAAGAGCTGGGGCTACGGCAAGATCACTTCGGTCGATACCGTGTTCGCACGGTTCGTCATCGATTTCCAGACCAAGGCCGGTCCCAAACCCGGCCACCAGATGGACATGGCCTTCGCCGCGGATTCGCTCAAGCCGATCGGCGGCGACCACATCATCGCGCGCAAGATGGCGGACTTGAACGCGGTGCGCCAGATGGCGGCGCTGCACCATCTGGACCTCATCAAGCTGGTACTCGAAAGTTTTGGCGGCAAAGCGACGGTCGAACAAATCCAGGAAGTGCTTGTGCCGGACGTCATCGCGGATGACTGGAAAAAATGGTGGGAGATGGCCCGGCGCGAGATGAAGAAGGACGGCCATTTCCAGGTGCCGCTCAAAAAGAGTGAGCCGATCGTCTATCAGGTGCAGGAAGTGTCGCTCCAGCAGCGTCTGCTCAAGGAGCTGCGTGACGCGAAGGGCCTCAAGGCCAGGATCGCCGTTGCGGCCGAGCTGCTCAAATTCCAGGAGGATCTCAGCGACAAACCGGCCGCCGCAAAGGAAGCCATCGCGCTGCTCAACGCGGAGATCGGCTCGCACCAGCGCACGCAGCCCGCGCTGGCGCTCGAGGCGGTTTTCATGCGCGACGACCTGCGCGAGATTGCGGCGCTTCCGCCCGAGGAAGGCGAACTTCACGCGAAAGAAATCTGGGCGCAGACACCCAAGCTCAAGGAGTTGCTTGAGCAGCTGCCTTCGGGCAAGCACAAGCGCACGCTGCATTCCTTCCAGGTGTGCAATCCCGAGGGCTGGGCGGCCGCCTTGCTCGGCATCATCAACCACGTCAACGCCCGCATCTGCGGCGAGATCGCGGGGGTGCTCATTCACCACGGCAAACTGGCCGAGTTGAAAGGCGCACTCGCCCGGCTGGTCAGCCAGCACGCGGCCAGCAGCGAACTGCTCCTGTGGCTCGGCAAGGAACGCTCCGATTCCTTTGCCGATATTCTCGGCCCCGAAGTCTTCCGCGCGATGCTCACCGCCATCGAGCGCGACCAGTTCAACGAGAAAAAATCCAACCGCCTCCGCGACTTCATCATGGCCGACCAGGAATTGATCGTCGATCTGCTCGGCGCGGCGGACCTCGAAGTCATCAAGGACGTCACCCGCACGTTGCAGCTCTCGGCGAGCTTCGACGACATGGACCGGCGCTCGCAGCTTGCGCGCATCGTGAAGGCCTACCCGGCGATGCAGGCGCTGGTCAGCGGCGAACAGGCCAAGCAGGAGGTCACTTATATCGTTTCCTGGGAAAGTCTCGAACGCCGCAAGGCCGAGTATCAGGATTTGGTGCAGAAAAAAATTCCCGCCAACTCGAAGGACATCGCCGTCGCCCGCAGCTACGGCGACCTCCGCGAGAACCACGAATACAAGGCCGCGAAGGAAACGCAAAAGGTGCTCATGCGCCGCAAAGGCGAACTGGAGCGCGACCTGGTCCGCGCCCGTGGAACCGACTACTCCAATCCACGCACCGACATCGTCAGCATCGGCACGCACGTCAAAGTCAGCGACCCTGGCAGCGAGCACCAGGAGACCTTTACGATCCTTGGCGCGTGGGATGGTGATCCCGACAAGGGCATCATCAGCTACCTCACGCCCGTCGGTCAGGTGTTGCTCAACCAGCCGGTGGGCGCGGAAGTGGATCTCGAACTGGGCGGCACCAAGCGGCACTTCCGCATTGACGCCATCGAGGCGGTACAACCGGCGGCATCGGTGCCTGCTCCGGCTGAGGAACACGCAGAAGCGGCGCCGGCAACGGCCTGAACTTGCTACAATAATTCCCAATCACGCGGCGCGCTCTCATGGGCGCGCCGCTTTGCTTTACGGAGCCACCGCGCCCTTGACCAACTCCGTCACCAACTCGTCCGCCTTCCATTCGTTGCCAATGAAGACGTGCTGCACCTTTCCCGCCGCATCGACCACCACGGTGCGCAGGTTGTGCGTGAAGGTGACCCCGTTTTCATCGCGCGGGAACACCAGCCCGAACTGCTCAGTGATCGCGTCGATGTCGATCAACGCGCCCGTGAGGAAACTCCAACGGGCCGGGTCGTAGTGGTAACGCTGCTGCGCGTAGTTCCGCAGCACCGCGGGCGTGTCATGTTCCACGTCGAATGTGATCGAGAACAGGTGCCAGTTCGTCGGTGCGTTTTTCTGCGCGGAAAGCTGTTTCGCCGCGGCGGAAAGGTTTTCGTTGATGCGCGGGCAGAAGAGCGGGAACGGGCAGCGGGTGAAGATGAACGAGAACGCGTAGACCTGGCCCTTGAAGTCCGCCAGGCTCACCACGCGTCCCAGTTCATTGGTGAAAGTGTAGTTCGGCATCGCGTCGCTCACCTTCAGCGGCTCGACCTCGCGCACGATCCGGAATTGTCGCCCGAAATCCAGCCGGTTCGTCGGCGTGGCGACGCCGACCTTGGTGACCTGGTCGATCCACGCGTCGTCCTTTGTGACCAGCATCCGGAAATGGACCATGTCATTCGTCTTCAGCCCGGCCAGTTCCTTTGCGTCCCGGACACCGAACGGCATCGTCATCTTCGGCATGTAATTCGGAATCTCCTCGTGCTCGATCACCGCCGTTTTTCCGTCGGGCTTCAGCTCCTTCACGACGCCCTTCACGTAGAAAACCTGCTGGTCGGCTTTGCATCCCACGCCGCCCAGCGCGAGCAGCAACGCTGCGCTCACCATCAACAAGCTTGAACGAACAATCTTCATGCACGCATCAAAACGCGCCGGGAAAATGCCACGTCCGCGCCGGATGTCAGTGACAAAGCGGTTTGGAGCCAGGGCTTCCGCCTGCCGCGAATCGAACAAGCTGAAGCTTGGACTCCGAATGCGCGCCGCCTATGCTCGCGGGCATGCGCATTGTCCGCGTGCCGCTCGGCAGCCGCTCCTACGCGATCCAAATCGCGCCGGGGCTGCTGGCGTCGTTGGGCGCGGAGTGCGCGCGGCTGAAACTGGGCGCGCGCTGTGCGATCCTCTCGGATAGCCACGTGGCCAAACGCTTCGGCCGCGCCGCGGAGAAGAGCCTGCGCGCCGCCGGCTTCGAGCCGATCTCGATCGTTGTCCCCGCTGGCGAAGTGTCCAAAAGCCTCGTTACGGTCCAGCGCTGTTACGACCAGCTCGCTGCACACCGCTTGGAGCGCAAGTCCTTCATCGTCGCACTCGGCGGCGGTGTCGTGGGCGACCTTGCGGGGTTCGTGGCAGCCACGTATTTGCGCGGCATCCCATTCGTGCAGGTGCCGACCACGCTGCTCGCGCAAGTGGACAGCTCAGTCGGCGGCAAAGTGGGCGTGAACCTCAAGGCGGGTAAGAACCTCGTCGGTGCGTTTCACCAGCCTCGGCTCGTACTGTGCGATCTCGACACGCTCGGCACGCTACCCGACCGCGAGTTCCGCGCCGGACTGGCGGAGGTGATCAAGTACGGCGTGATTTCCGACGCGAAACTTTTCGCCACGCTGGAGCGCGATCTCGACAAGCTGCTCGCCCGCGAACCGCAGACGCTCGCCACCGTGATTGCCCGCTGCTGCGAGATCAAAGCGTATGTCGTGGCGCAGGACGAAACTGAGTCCGGCTTGCGCGCGATCCTGAATTTCGGCCACACCATCGGCCACGCCATCGAGAACATTTCCGGCTATGGCAAGTATCTTCACGGCGAAGCCATCGCCATCGGCCAGGTGGCTGCGGCGAAAATCTCGGCGGAGATTCTTGGCCTGTCCGCCGCAGAGGTTGCACGCATCACGCGCCTGTTTGAGCGGGCCGGCTTGCCGACGCAGATCAAGCTGACGGCATCGGCCCGCGTGCGGCTGCTTGCCGCGATGAAGCTCGACAAGAAAGTCGCCGCTGGTGAGATCAAGTTCGTGCTCGCCAAACGGATCGGCAACGTCGTCTGCGGCCAGCGGGTGCCGGGGGCGATCATCCATCGCGCGCTCGACAGCGTGTCTGATTCGTAATTCCCCATGTCCGCCATCAGCGAATCCATCGTCCGCGAATATTTCGAGCTGCACGGCTTCCTCGTCCGGCAGCATCGCAAGTACGTCGCGCCAACGCGCCGCGAAGATGAGGAGATTGATTTCTTCATCGTGAACCCGCAGTCCACGCCATCGGACAACCCGCTGCCGTTCGTGCTCGGTCCCGGTGATCTCGCGCAGATTCAACGCGGCGTGGTCGTCGTGAAAGGCTGGCACACGGAGACTTTCAGCCCGGCCGTGCTGGCCAACGCGCCGGAAATCTTCCGCTTCCTCGAACCCGAAATTTTCAAGCTGGCGGCCAAGACCCTTGGCGGCGACGGCGACCTCGTGCGTATCCTCGTGGTGCCTGCATTGCCGCACGGCGAGGAGGCGCGCACGCAGAGCATTGAGTTGCTGCGCGCGAAGGGCATCAACGCCGTGATTCCCTTCCACACGATCCTTGCCGACCTGATTGCCTACGTGGAAACCAACCGCAACTACCAGAAGTCTGACGTGCTCCAGATCATCCGCGTGCTCAAGAACTACGACTTCTTCAAGGAGCCGCAGATGGAATTGTTCAAGGCGAAGCGGAAGAAGCGTTGAAGGAGTTTCAACACCACGTGCCGTTCACTGATTCGGCGCGATGTGCGAAATCTTCATGCCCGCGACGAGAAAAGCCACCAGCCCAAAATACAGCGCCGCCATCAGCGAGCGCTGTGCCGGCGTGACCTCGAAGTAGCGCTTTTCCTCCGCGGTCTTCTTGCGGAAGAGGAAGAACAGCCGCGGCAGCGACATGATCAGGATCAGCACGAGAATGAAGTTCGGATGGCTGATCAGCATCGCGCCGACGACGACGAGGCCCACGACCCACAGCCACGGCGAGAGCGCCGTGACGATGCGCCCGCCATCGAGGAAGCCGATGGGCGCGAGATTGAACAGGTTGAGGAAGAAGCCCGTGTAGGCCAGCCCGCGGAACAGCGGATTGCCCGTCGCGTGGAAAAGCCCTTCGCACGCGACGGCGCCCACTGTGCCGAGCAGCGGGCCGCCGATGCCCACCCACGCCTCCATCCACGCGTTGGGCGGCTGGTCCTTGAGCAGGATGATCGCGCCGAGACCGGGAATGAACATCGGCACGCTGACGTTCAGTCCGAATCGCTTCGCCACGAGCATGTGGCCGCATTCGTGGACCAGCAGCAACAGCACGAAGCCGAGTGCAAACTGCCATCCCCACTTCATCGCATAGAACCAGAGCGAGATGACCATCGTTCCGCCGGTCTTGAGCAGCACGGGGAGGAACTTGAGCACCGGCAGGACGAGGAACTTGAGCTTGGCCGCGAACTTGAACAGCAGCACCAGTGCGACGCCGATCGGGCCGAGGAATTTCTTGATCCGTTCCCAGACGCTTCGGCGCGGCGGCGCCTGGCGCATCGGCGGCAGGGTCGGCTCGGGCGTGACATTCGAACTGGCGTCCATCGGGGTGGAAGGTTCCGCCATTGGGCAGGCAGGTCAATTGAATTGGCTCCCGTCCGCTTGCTGCGCCTTCGAGCTTCGGATTTCTGATTCCCACCGCGTGCCCGGTTGAGTTACCTTCCGCCCGCATGACCCTGGTCATCGACAACTACGATTCGTTCACCTACAACCTCGTCCAGTACCTGGGCGAGCTCGGCGCGGTCATCCGCGTGCGCCGCAACAACCAGGTGACGCTCGACGAGATTGCCGCGATGGCGCCGGAGCAGATCGTCATCTCGCCCGGCCCCGGACGGCCGGAAGACGCGGGCGTCTCGGTGGACGTGATTCGCCGGTTCGGGCCGACGACGCCGCTGCTTGGCGTGTGCCTGGGTCATCAGGCCATCGGCGTCGTGTACGGCGGCATCGTCTGCCGCGCGCAGGCGCCGATGCACGGCAAGACGTCGACGGTTGTGCACGACGGCAAAGGGGTGTTTGCCGGACTGGCCGCGCCGTTTGCTGCCGGACGCTATCACTCGCTGGTGATCTCGAACGACAAGCTGCCGAACGAGCTGGAAGTCGCGGCGCGAACGAAAGAGGACGACACGATTATGGCCGTGCGCCACAAAACGTATCCGGTGCATGGCGTGCAGTTCCATCCCGAGTCGGTGCTGACGGATGAAGGCCGGCGGATTCTGCGCAACTTCCTGGAATTGTGATGTTCACCGAGCTGCTCGAGAAGGTCGTCCGCCACCAGGACCTCACCGAAGATGAGGCGGCAGGGGCGATGCGCGAAGTGATGGAAGGGCGCGCGAACGCCGTTGCTCTCGGCGCGCTGCTGACCGGCCTTGTCATGAAGGGCGAGCGGCCCTCCGAGATCGTCGGCTTCGCGCGGACGATGAGAGCGCATGCGGTGAAGCTGAACGCATCGGTGCACGATGCGTTCGATACGTGCGGGACCGGCGG
>DATDFH010000595.1:0-15842 GCA_036522715.1 Verrucomicrobiia bacterium | reverse complement strand
GAGGGTTGCATCGAACTTCGGGATCCCAACTTAGATAGCATAGCCGCGAGGAGTCCTTGCAGGCGCCGTCAATCTCTACGCCGCACAGCTCGCGGACCTGCTTTTCCACCGCACGGAACGCAGCGAGGTGTTCGGCCTCGTTTCTGCAGTTCGGCACTCGGAAAATAGCCTTCAGACCGTCCCCGGTCGGGGAGGTGAAAAGCAGGAACACGTGCAGATCCGCCGTCAGGCGCGCACGTGTTTCCGCCAACCGCGACCCGAGTTGGTCAAGATCTGCCTGCATCAGGCCAGAATGTTTTTGAATGTGTTCCTTGGCGCGGTAGCCAAAGAGGCCCGAGAACGTAACGGCGGGCAGACGTTTCTTGTCGTGGTCGACCGCTTTCTTCGCGGCTGCGCGGTCTTCGTTCGTGGCTAGCAGAGCCCGCTGGAATTTTTCGCGGATCCCTTGGATCTGTTGCGCGAAGCGAGGTCCGCGGATGAGTTCGAAAAGTTCGAGACCGTGGACGTTGTAATCGGGGAGATTCTCGTACGCGGACTTGAACCACGATAATAGGGGGTTGAAGGGGTCGCCTTTCATAACGTCAGATGTTTTGCCCTTGCGCCGAATGGGGCGCCGCTGGTAGGGTGGGTGAGTTCAGGCACTCCAGCCCTGTGCGGCCCGCAACGGCAGCCGGGGCTTCTTAGTTGCCGCCCTCCATCTGCCCGCGAATGAAATCCGAAATGCTCTTCATGTCCCAAAGCCTGACCCCAGATTTACGGCCCCTGACCCTCAGGAGCACGCCACGGACTTTTCCGTCGGCATGAAGGTTGTAAAGGGTGCCGCGCTTGAGGCCGTAGAGACGCTGCACATCGGCTTGGCGCCCGAATTCCGGTACCGTGCCGGTGAAGTCGCCCGGTCGAACCGGGTTCGTTAATGATTGTTTTTTCATAATTTGTTCGCCGCGGCGCGGCCTCTTTCGGGTGTCAAGGCCGGCCACATGCGGCAAGGTTATCATTACGTATTGGACTCCTTTACTGCAGGGCGGACGACGCCGGACGGCAGTTTTGAAGATGCGGACTGCGGGAAAGTGCTTTGGCGGAGGCAACTCAGGCAGTGGGTAGGATGCGAACCGTCAACTTAGAGGATGCGAAGTGTTCTTTGAGAACGTTCGATCGTGTCAAGACCGGTTTTCGTGATTCTTGTTTCTATTCCATCGAGCGCCCGCGGCCCTTTTCGCCCTTTTGGAAGGTTGCGTCTTCAACCATTCGACGAACGGAACTGCTACCTCGATGTATTGCTCCTTTGAAAGCCGCCTCCTGCGAAAGACCGCGACGACACCGTTGACGGCTTCCTTGCAAGGTGCCGGTTTCGATTGTTCCGCAGCTTTAACGTGGAGGCGATCGCGCACGAAATCCTCGAAGAATCTTTCCCTACTATGCTTGGATCTGCCGCCGACCGTGAGTCGTAAGAATTCGTCGTGGGAGATCGGCCATGATCTCGGCCATGGAAACGGCCCAATCGCTTCAAGGAGAGAGATCGCTTTGGCCGCATCTACCCTCGCTTTCTGGATCAGCTCTTCACGACGCACGTGGCACGCCTGCCACAGTCCGAGTGCTTTTCCGGCGATTATATTGGCACCTGCCTTGTCGAAATTGAGGTCGCGCGCAAGGGTTGCGGCCAGTTTCGCAAGCTCGATGGATGACGGCAAACGTGCCTCCAATTCGGAGACAAAGCTTTTCGCCAGGGGCTCCCGCTTTACCCGGAGTTTCTGCTGTGCCTCCGCCGCAGTCGTGCGGCCTTGTTGCCGGGCACGTTTTGGGGTTGGCTTCTTGTTTTTCATTGAGACGCGTCAGTATGTTGATTTCACGCGTGCGGACAAAAATAAACAACTCCGGACTGACGTTGAAATGGGCGGCGAGTTTGGGATGTGGGCAAGGGAGAGACCACGTTTGCAACGCAGAACGATCGCTTCAAGTTTGCGGATGCTGCCGAGGAACGGAGCAGGCGACGCGCTTCAGGCACGCGTCACGTCTGGCAGTTTGGCGATGGGTTCCGCCGTGTCTGCCGCGCTCAAATGCGTGTAGCCACGCGAAACCACTTCCGAATCGTGGCCGACGATCATCTGCGCCAGCGCGTTGGAAGCGCCCGCCGATTTCAGCCAAGTGGTGAACGTGTGCCGGAAACTGTGGAAGGAGAGTTCACTTTGCACGCGCTTGGCGTCGCGTCCCTTGCCGGTGGAAACATCCTTGCGCGGGCGCACCGGCACGAGGCCAGCCGGAGCAAGGATTTCGTCGTAGAACTTGGTGGAGATCGTTCCCGTGCGCTTGTCCGCCGACGCCGCAGCGTTCGGGAACACGAACGTGGCGGGATCGTCCGCCGCTGGCAGGCTTTCGAGGTAATCCGCTAATGGCTTGGCCAAGCGCGTGGAGAGCCGCTTGCCCGTCTTTCGAGTCACGAAACTGATTTCGCCTTTCGCGAGGTCGACTTGGTTCCATGTCAGGCTGGCCACGTCTCCGAGCCGCTGGCCGGTATAGACCGCCGTGAGCACGAGGCCGCGCCATTCGCCGCCCGCTTCATCGCAACGGGCGAGTATGCCCCGGACTTCTTCGAATGTGAACGCACGCCGCTTGCTTTCCCCCGCCGCTCTGAGCGTGTCCACCTTCGAGGCCACATTGCGGGTGAGCAGGTCTTGTTTCACCGCCGCAAACAGACAGGAACGGAGGACTTTCAAATCCATGTTCGTGGACGTGACTGAAAGTCGCTTGGCCGTGTCGTCACGGAAGCGGATAACGTCGTCGGTGCGGAGGGAGTTCAAATCCTTGTCGGCCTTGCTCCCAAGGACCGCGAGGAAACGGCGGAGGCTGACCTCGTAGCGTTCGTGCGTGCGAGGCTCCGCTTCGACGGCCTTGAATTCCAGCCACCGCTTGCACCATTCGCGCACAGTGGCGCTAGGGAGTGTATCACCGGAAGCGGCGAGCACGTCCGCCACGCCAGCGGCGATGATTTCGCGGGCCTTGTCCGCGTTGAGCTTCTCGCCGTACAAACTGGCATTGGCCCACGTCCGGCAGATTTGAGTCGCTTGCCGTTTGTCGGGCGTGCCGGTGGAGCGGAAACAGCGGCGAAGATTTCCTTGGTGATCGCGTGTTGTGAAAGCGCAAAACCAGTTTGGTTTGCCCGGTTGTTTGTGGAGGCTTGCCATAGTCCGCATACAGTGGCATAACGTCCAAAGTCGTCAAGCCGCTCCAAGACACTAAATTTATTAGGAAAGTTGCACGATAAGCGGTGTAAATCGAATCGCTGGTTCGAATCCAGCACCTACCACCATTCCTCTGCGCACCTTCCCGTCAGGTTCAGGGCCGCGCCGCGGCGTTGGTCATCATCAAGCTCGCCTGCTTGAGCGCGTCGGCAATTTCCTCAGCCTTCATGAAGAGGGAAAGCTGCTCGCGATTCTTGACCGCACCGGGAAAGTCACGCTTGGAGGCGAGGTGAAGCCATTTGTACGCCTGAACGAGATCGCGCGGGACGCCCGTGCCGTTGATGTAGAGCACACCAAGGTTGTTTCGCGCGGCAAGCTGGCCGTGGTCGGCGGCCTGGCGATACCAGCGCGCGGCTTCGGCGTAATCCTGTTTCACTCCCGTGCCGCGCTCGCACATGAAACCGAAGCGAAACTGGGCGAGAGCGTTGTTCTGCTCGGCGGCCTGGCGATACCACTGCGCGGCCGTGACCAGATCCGCCGCCACACCGCGTCCCCGCTCGTAAGCCTCAGCCAGTCTCACCTTCCCGGCCGCATCACCCGCCGCAGCCGCTTTGCGATACCACTCGATTGCGGTTGCGAGATCCCGCGCGACGCCGTTGCCCTGTGCGAACGCGTCGCCCAATTCCACGCGGGCCTTCGCGTCGCCCGCTTCAGCGGCCTTGCGCAGGCGGGCGAGGTCGTCGTCAGTCAGTTTCTCGGCGGCGGCATCGTCGGAAGCGTGACTGACGGCCACGGCCTTGATCTTCGTCCCCGCGTCGCGCACGACATAAATGTATCCAACGATCGCGACCGCCCCGATGACGACGCACGCGGCGAGCGCGACGATCCATCCGCGCCGGCCCACGGGCACCGGCTCCAACATGATCTGCGGCCTCGGAACTTCGCCGACTTGCGGCACGCCACCCGCGGGAGATTCGCCGAGCCGCCAACCGAGGGCTTCGGCATATTGGATGGGATTGATGAACTCGGGCACCGCGGTGGCCGCATCGACTCCTTTCGCGGCTGCGGCGTCGTCGATGAGCTGCCACTCCGATCCCGGTGGCGGCGGCAGCGGTTCGCCCGTGATCTCCGCGATGCGTCGCCGGCCCTCGTACGCGTCCTCGGCCGAGAGCGTCGGGCCGAGCATTTCGAAGAATTTCTCCGCCTGCGCGTCGCCCTGTCGCAGCGCGAGCGTGAGCCACTTGAAGGCTTCGGCGCGGTCCGTGAGTACCGAACGGCCGCGGTAATACATGATGCCCAACTCGCGTTGCGCGGTGGCCTCGCCGGCTTTGGCGCGCACGATCAGCGCGGTCACCTCCTCCGGGGTGGGTGGCAGGGGCGGTGGCGCATACGTCTCCGTGTCCGGCGGAGGTGTGTAGTACGGCGTGCCGATGCCGAACGCCAGGCGCGCTATTTCGCGAAATGTCATTTCAAAAACCGTCGCACTCTAGCGCCACGTTCGCCCGGGAACAACCTTTCCGGCGCGGGCGGGAAAATAGACAGCGGACCGGCGCAACGGCTCAATCAAAATCCGAAACGCCGCGGTGAGTTCACCCAAACCGATCCTCGGTCCACGGATCGGCGGTGTTCGAGTAGCCGCGCACTTCCCAGAAGCCCAGGATGTCGCGGTCGAGGAAGAAAATTTCGCGCACCCACTTCGCGCCCTTCCACGCGTAACGCTTCGGCACGATCACGCGCGCCGGGCCGCCGTGTTCCTTCGGCAACGGCTTGCCACTCCACGAGTGCGCGATCATTACGTCGTCATCCATCATCACGTCGAGCGGGTTGTTCGTGGAGTAGCCGTCGTAACTTTTGAAGAAAACGTGCGTGGCCGAGGGCTTCGGTTTGACGAGGTCGGCGATGGTGAAGAACGCCACGCCAATGAACTCCATATCGAACTGACTCCACGTGGTGACGCAGTGAAAGTCGCTCACGTCGGTGAACTGCGGCAGCGCCATGAACTGCTGCCAGTCGAGCGTCACCGGATTCTCGACGTGCCCGTGAATCTTGAGCTGCCACTTGTCAGGCGTGATTTCGGGTTGGATGCCGAGGTCGAGCGTCGGGAAATTGTGGACCTGTCGCTGGCCGGGCGGCAGGCGGTCGGCCGAGCGGACGGCGGGCTTTTCCTTGCCGGCCATCTTGCGCGCCCAACGTTCCTTCGCGGCAATGTAGGCTTCCTTCATCGTGCCGTTACGATGCCGTAACGCGGCCAAAAGTCCCGGCGATTTTTCAGTCTGGCGTACGTCGCGAGTTCGCCTAACGTCCGGCCATGCTACGAGCGTCCGAGCTGTTTGATCTCTCCGCGACTGACCACGCCGCGCTGTTCAAGGATTGCGAGTTCGCTTGGGACGCGCTCAAGAAGCTTAAGCAATACATCGAGGACCAGCTCCATCCCGCGCTGCTCAACCGCTGCGAAGGCGAGGCCTTTATCGGCGAGGAGGTCTTCATCGGCGAGGGCACCGTGGTCGAGGACGGCGCGATGATCAAAGGTCCGGCGATCATTGGGCGCAACTGCCAGATCCGCCACAACGCTTACATCCGCGAGCACGTCCTCATCGGCGACGACTGCCTGGTCGGGAATTCGTGCGAGTTGAAAAGCGCCGTCCTCTTCAACGGCTGCCAGGTGCCGCACTTCAACTACGTCGGCGATTCGATCCTCGGCCACAAGGCCCACCTCGGCGCGGGCGTCATTCTCTCGAATCTCAAATCACTCCCCGGCAACGTGACCGTCGATCGCGCCGGCAAACCCTTCGACACCGGCCTGCGCAAGTTCGGCGCGCTCGTAGGCGACCACACCGAGATCGGCTGCAACTCCGTGCTCAACCCCGGCAGTATCATCGGGCGTAACTCGGTGATTTATCCGTGCACCAACTGGCGCGGCATCCTGGCCGAGAACATGATTGTGAAGAACAAGAGCGCGCAGGAGGTCGTGGAGCGGCGGTCGCGCGAAGCCTGAGCTCACACGAGTCGGCGCCAACACGCTGCGCGCTGTCGTTGAACCAATGATCAGCCTCGCAACAGACGAACCCGCCAGCAGCATCGACCTCGTGAAACAGGTTGAGGAATTCTTCTCGCCGTCCGGCCCGCTCTCCAAGGCAAGCAACTTCGAGTATCGTCCGCAACAACAGCAGATGGCCGTCGCCGTCGCGCAGGCGCTCACCACCGGCGAGCATCTGGTCGTCGAGGCGGGCACGGGCGTCGGCAAGTCGCTCGCGTATCTCGTGCCTGCGATCCTCTTCGCGGTCGCACACAAAAAGAAGGCCGTCGTCTCGACGCACACGATCAACCTCCAGGAGCAGCTCACCGAGAAAGATCTGCCTATGCTCCAGCGCGTGCTGCCGGTGAAGTTTGCGTTCACCATGCTCAAGGGCCGCGCCAATTACCTCTGCACCCGCCGCCTGCACAAGGCGATGCAGCAGGCCGACGCGCTCTTCACTTCGCCCGAGATCGCGGAACTCAAGCGCATCTACGAATGGTCGAAGGAAACCAAGAACGGCAGCCTCTCGGACTTCGACATCGAACCCGACGCCAAAGTCTGGGCGAGCGTCTGCTCCGAGCGCGGGCTGTGTTCGCCCAAGATGTGCGGCAACCAGTCCGACTTCGCGAAGGACCATCCGCTGTGTTTCTTCCAGCGCGCGCGGCAGAAGATTCTCGCCGCCGACGTGCTGGTGCTTAACCACACGCTGTTCTTCACGCTTCTGCCCGACGTGGACGAGGACGACGACGCGACCGGCATCCTGTTCAAGAACGACTTCGTGATCTTCGACGAGGCGCACACGGTTGAGGAGGTCGCGTCGAAGCACATCGGCATCGGGATTTCGAGCGGACAACTGCGCTTCACGCTCAATCGCCTCTGGAATCCGCGCACCGAGAAGGGTCTTCTCGCCACACTGCGCGATGGCAAGGCGGTGAAGCACGTCGCCGATCTGCTCGACGAGGCCGAGAAATTTTTCAAGCACGTCGAGGAGACGTGTGAGGAATTGGCGGAACGGCAGAAGGCTGCGGCGGGCGAGCGGTTTGGCCCGACGGACTCCCGCGCCACCGGGCGCAGGACGTGGAGCGAGTTGCGGATTCGTCAGCCGGACATTGTTGCCGACAATCTCACGTTGCCGATTGCGCGGCTGCGCGAGGCGATCAGCGACCTCATCAAATTGAGCGAAGACAAGGAGGCCGGGCAGGAGTTGGTGGAGTGCAACCGACGGTTGGCCGAATTGCGCGAGCAACTGGCGGCGTTCCTCAGCCAGAGCGCCCCGGCCCACGTCTATTGGGTCGAACGCTCGGGCAAGCTTCAGCGCAACCTCGCGCTGCACGCCGCGCCGGTGGATGTGGCCGATTACCTGCGCCACCGGCTCTTTGGGAGCGACACGAGCGTGGTGATGACGAGCGCCACGCTCGGTGTCTCTGACGCCGCAATTTCGGGTTCCAAGTTGCGGGCTTCAGATTCGCCTGCGCGAAACCGGAGATCCGAAAGTCGAAACTCGGCGCTGAGCTACTTTGCCCGCCGCGTCGGCGCTGAAGACGCAACGCACCTGCAGGTCGGTTCGCCATTCGATTACGAGAAGCAGATGCGTGTGTTCGTCGCGGCGAAGATGCCCGATCCGCGCGAAGCCGGCTATCGCGACGCGCTGGTGCATTGGATCGAACATTTCATCCGGATGACGCACGGGAAGGCCTTCGTCCTTTTCACCAACACGCGGCTTATGCAGGAGGTCGCCGAGTTGATGGCCGGGTTCTTCGGCCGCCTCGGCGTCGCCTGTCTCGTGCAGGGCACCGGCACGCCGCGCTCGACGATGCTGGAGAAATTCAAGGACGACGTGGACAGCGTGCTCTTCGGCACCACGAGCTTCTGGCAGGGCGTGGATGTGCCGGGCGAGGCGTTGAGCAATGTCATCATCACGCGCCTGCCGTTCGCGGTGCCGGACCATCCGCTCATCGAGGCACGCGTGGAGGCCATCGAGGCGCGCGGCGGCAACAGCTTCAGCGAGTTCAGCCTGCCGGAGGCGATCCTCAAATTCCGCCAGGGCGTGGGGCGATTGATCCGCACCAAGACCGACAGCGGCATCGTGGTCGTGCTCGACAACCGCGTGCTCACCAAGCGCTACGGCCAGGCGTTCCTTGACGCGATTCCGAAATGTCCGATGGAGACGGTGTGAGCGGTAACGAGCACGAAGCACTTGTGAGGGGCCAGTTTTCAACACTACGAATTGCAGCTTACGATCCGCGCAACCAAAGGCTTGCCGCCGTCGCACGACACGCCCACACTCAAACCATGTCGGAAATCGCAAAGTTCACCTATCGCGGGACCACCTCGGTGACGACGGACGTTCTCAAACGAATCCACAAGAAGCTGCCGTTCCTGAAAGTGGAGTTCGCGCAGATCAACGCACCCAAGTTTCCGCACCTGGTGGACCAGCTCGAGTTTCTTGCCGACGTGGTGGAGGACTATGCCGAGGGCCAGGCCGATGAGTTGCCGCTGGTTGCCGTGGCCGGTGCAGTGTTCGCGCTGATCTACGCCCACCGGCAGATTGATCTCATCCCCGATTCGAACGTGGAATACGGCCACGCCGACGACTCGTCGGTGGTGCGCGCGGTGTTGATCGAGCACGAACGTGTCTTCGCCGCCTACGCTTCCAAGCACTCGATGAACTGGTCGAAGATCACGGTGAAGCCGTGACGGTGACACGGAAGCGTTGAATCAAGACCGCCGCCGCGGAGGATTTTCAGGCATTCACCCGCTGGGCGAGGAAGTGTGTGAGCACTTTGCGGTGCGCGCTGGTGAATGCAAGGTGGTCGAGCCGTGCCAACGGAATCCAGCGGGCGTCCGCAGTTGCGCCGACGGGCGCGCCGTTGAGTTGAGCGGTGAAGGCTTCCAGTTCAATCCGGTAACGGGTGATTGAGTGAGTGATGCGGCAGAGCGGGGCTGGTTTGCTTTCGTTCTGCGTGCCGATCAGATCGGTGGCCAGTTGCGCGGCATCGCCGTGTTTCGCTTCACCGTTCGGAAATTCCCAGAGCGAGCCGTTGAGCCCATCGGGCGGGCGCTGGCACACGAGCACGCGGCCAGCGCGCTCTACGACCACGGCGACAAAGCGGCGGCGGGTTGGCGTGATTCGCGGGCCAACGTTGGGGAGGAGGTCAGTTAGACTATCGCGGCGCGCAACGCACCGACGGGCGAGCGGGCAGGCATCGCAACGCGGTTGGCGCGGCAGGCAGACCGTCGCGCCGAGTTCCATCAGCGATTGATTGAGAGCGGAGCAGGGGCCGCTGAGAAGAAATGCGGGATGCCGGACGCGGAATGTGGAACCGGCGGAAGCGGCACGGACGAGTTGCTCGGCGAGTTGCCAAAGGATTTCGTTCGTCGCTTTCTCGCGTGGGTTTTGGCGGATGCCGAAGAGGCGCGTGAGAACACGGATGACGTTTCCGTCGAGGATCGCCGTGGGCTGATCGAACGCGATGCTGCAAATCGCGCCCGACGTGTAGCGCCCGATGCCCGGCAGCGCGAGGATGGCGTCGAAGGCGCGCGGAAATTCGCTGGCGTGGTGTTCGACAATTTGCCGGGCGGCCTTTTGAAGATTCCGCGCGCGGGTGTAGTAGCCAAGACCTTCCCAAAGTTTGAGCACGCGATCGGTCTTCGCACGCGCCAGGTGTTTGACGGTCGGCAGTTCGCGCAGCCAGCGTTCGTAGAATGGAATGACCGTCTTGACCTGGGTCTGCTGGAGCATGATTTCCGAAATCCAGATCGCGTAGGGATCAAGTGTTCGTCGCCATGGGAGGTCACGGGCGTTATGAAGAAACCAGTCGAGGAGGAGAGGGGCGACCGCTTTGGCTTTGCGGGCCTCGTGAACGGAGGAGGGCAACCTTGAGCCTTGAACTTTGAATTTTGAACTCTGAACTTGCGCGCGCGCGGGCATTGGCGTCGAAGCGTAGGCGAATCGCGCCGAAGCTCAATCTTTGAACTCGAAACTCCAGACCTGAAACTCGAAACTCGCCCCGTGAAGCCGCTGACTTCCTACACCTGCAAGCTTGATGACGCCAAGGCAAAGACGTTGCGTGCGCATTGCGAGGCGGGCGGCTGGAAGTTTCGCGAGGTGCCTTATGCGCGCTTCGCCGCGGAGAAGGACAAGGTGAATGTGGTGTTCTACGAGTCCGGCAAGCTGGTGGTGCAAGGGAAGGGGACGCAGGAGTTCGTCGAGTTCGTTCTCGAGCCGGAAATTTTGAAGCAGGCGAAACTCGGCTATGAGGCGGTGTTGAATCCGGAACTACTCGCGCCGCGCATCGGCGTGGACGAAAGCGGCAAGGGCGACTTCTTCGGCCCGCTGTGCATCGCGGGCGTCTATGTCAACGAAGCCGTGCTCAACTCGTGGAAGGACGCCGGTGTGCGTGACTCGAAGAATATTTCGAGCGACAAGAAGATCGCCGAGCTGGCTGAACTCATCCAGAAAACACCGGGCTGCGTGTGGTCGGTGGTGCCGGTCGGCAACGAAGCCTACAACCGGCTCTACACGAAGATGCGCAGCGTGAACAAGCTGCTCGCGTGGGGCCACGCGCGGGTCATTGAGAACCTCATGGGCCAGCGCCACCGCATGAACCCATCACCCGTGCGCGCGATCAGCGACCAGTTTGCGTCGAGCAAAGCGGTCGTGGCGAGCGCGTTGATGGCATTGGGCCGGGAGATCGAACTGGTCCAACGCCACAAAGCCGAGGAAGATCTGGCGGTGGCAGCGGCGTCGATCTTGGCGCGGAACGAGTTCGTCACGAGACTGCGTCAGATCGGGAAGCAGTTTCAGATGGAGTTCCCCAAAGGCGCCTCGGCGGCGGTGGACGCGGCGGCGAAGAGGTTCGTCGGGCAGTTCGGCGCGGGCGAGTTGGGGCAGGTGGCCAAGCTGCATTTCCGGACAGCACTGCGGGCGCAAGGTCTGCCGGAGCCCCCGAAGACGGAGTGGCGCCGAAGTCGGACGACGACGGAATCGGCTGGCCGGAAGAATCTTGAGAAAACCGGTTGACACTCTTTTCGTCGTTCTCTAGTTTCTGCGTCCGGTCGGTGGACCGAGAAATACTGAATACCCGTTAAACCTTTGGCCCTTTCTGGTGAGAGGGTGGGGTGAACGGGGTTTTGTCGTCTTTAACAGCCGGATGAATTTTGGGCGTTGCCCATGTAGCTCAGTTGGTAGAGCACGTCCTTGGTAAGGACGAGGTCATCGGTTCAAGCCCGATCATGGGCTCCAGCGCCCGTCAATCGAATAGAAAACCAAATTAAGAAACAGGAATCGCAATGGCAAAATCAGCATTTCAACGAACCAAGCCCCACGTCAACATTGGCACCATCGGTCACGTTGACCACGGCAAGTCTACCCTCACGGCGGCAATCGTGCACGTCCAGTCGAAGAAGGGAATGGCCACCCCGATCTCCTATGCGGACATCACCAAGGGCGGCACCGTCCGTGACGCCACGAAGACCGTCACCATCGCGGTGTCGCACGTCGAATACGAAAGTCCCAAGCGCCACTACGCGCACGTGGACTGCCCCGGCCACGCCGACTACGTCAAGAACATGATCACCGGCGCCGCTCAGATGGACGGAGCCATTCTCGTGGTCAGCGCCGCGG
The DNA here is from genome assembly GCA_036522715.1 of Verrucomicrobiia bacterium. GTDB lineage: Bacteria > Verrucomicrobiota > Verrucomicrobiia > Limisphaerales > JACQFS01 > DATDFH01. Next base: position 4,024 of record DATDFH010000595.1, on the reverse strand, counting down.
ACGGCCCGATGCCCCAGACTCGTGAGCACATCCTGCTCGCCCGTCAGGTTGGCGTGCCGTCGATCGTGGTCTATCTGAACAAGGTGGACCTCGCGGACGCGGACCTGCTCGAGTTGATCGAGATGGAAATCCGCGACTTGCTCAACAAATACGGTTTCCCCGGCGACAAGACGCCGATCGTCCGCGGGAGCTCGAAGGCCGCGCTCGAAGGCACGCCCGATGGCGAGAAGTCCATCGCGGACTTGCTCGACGCGTGTGACTCGTTCATCCCCGACCCGGTGCGCGAAGTGGACAAGCCGTTCCTGATGTGCGTCGAGGACGTATTCAACATTGAAGGTCGTGGCACTGTGGTGACCGGTCGTGTCGAGCGCGGATTGCTCAAGAAGATGGAAGAAGTCGAGATCGTCGGGCTCAAGGACACGCGCAAGACGGTGGCGACGGACATCGAGATGTTCCGCAAGCTGCTCGACAGCGCGACTGCCGGCGACAACGTCGGCGTGCTCCTCCGTGGCACCAAGAAGGAAGAAGTCGAGCGCGGCATGGTGCTCGCCAAGCCCGGTTCGATCACGCCGCACACGCACTTCAAGGCCGAAGTGTACGTCCTGTCCAAGGACGAGGGTGGCCGCCACACGCCGTTCTTCAACGGTTACCGGCCGCAGTTCTATTTTCGCACGACGGACGTGACGGGCGATTTGAGCCTTCCGCAGGGCGTGGAAATGGTGATGCCCGGCGACAACGTGTCCGTCGAAGTAAAAGTGATCAGTCCGATCGCCATGGAAAAGGGCCAGCGCTTCGCGATTCGCGAAGGCGGCCGCACCATCGGCGCCGGACGAGTGTCCGACATCATCGCCTAGTTTTGGCCCGATGCCTTGGAGCGCGGGGGCAACACCCCCGCCTCCGATTTTTTGTCATTGGAAGCGGTTGACGGAGATTTGAAGTGTACGGCGTTAGCTCAATTGGTAGAGTAGCGGTCTCCAAAACCGTTGGTTGGGGGTTCGAGTCCGTCACGCCGTGCCAACTCCGGCGGGCGGGCGCGGGCCGGAGGGGTGGCAGAGTGGTCTAATGCGGCGGTCTTGAAAACCGCTGTGGGCGAAAGCTCACCGGGGGTTCGAATCCCTCCCCCTCCGCCAAATTGGGATCTGAATTTGTGAACGAATATATTAAACTCGCAATCTGGGTTGTCGTGGTCGGTGCGGTCTTCGCCTACATGTGGCGAAAGGGCCATCTGCTCCGGCTGACCAACTATGTACGCGAAACCCGCGAAGAGCTGCGCAAGTGCACTTGGCCGTCGCTCGACGAGTTGAAAGGCTCCACCGTCGTGGTGGTCGTTTCCACGGCGCTGCTCGGGGCGTTCACCGTGGTGGTTGACCTGGGCGCTTACTGGTTCGTGCGCGTCCTCACCCAGATCAAGATTTAGCACCATGCAACCCCAGTGGTTCGTCATCCATACCCTGGCCGGCCAGGAGTTGAAGGTCAAAGACAGCATTGAAAAGCGTCTGAAGGCCGAGGAAATGGGCGAGTACATCCGTGAGGTGCTCGTGCCCATGGAGAAAGTCGCCGAGGTCCGCGCCGGCAAGAAGTCGGTCACGACGCGCAAACTCCATCCCGGCTATGTCTATATCGACATTGCGCTGCTCGATGAGAACAAGCGCCTGCTGGATCGTCCGTGGTATTTCATCCGCGAGACGCCCGGCATCATCGGCTTCGTGGGCGGCGAGCGGCCGATCCCCGTGGCCGAGGACGAGATCGCGGTCATCAAGGCGCAGATTTCGGACTCCGCAGACCAGGAACGTCCGAAGGTGCAGTTCGACGTGGGCGAGACGATCAAGATCAACGATGGCCCATTCCTCAATTTCAGCGGCGTGATCGAGGAAATCGATCCTGAGCGCGGCAAGCTGAAGGTCACCGTGAACATTTTCGGCCGCAACACGCCGGTTGAACTCGAATACTGGCAGGTCGAAAAAGCTTAAACGATTTTATGGCGAAGAAGAAAATTGGCGAAATCAAATTGCAGATCCCGGCCGGCCAGGCCAACCCCGCGCCGCCCGTCGGCCCCGCGCTCGGCCAGCACGGCGTGAACATCATGGGCTTCTGCAAGGAATTCAACGCAGCCACCAAGGACAAGGGCGGCATGGTGATCCCCGTGATCATCTCCGTCTTTCAGGACAAGAGCTTCACGTTCATCCTGAAGTCGCCGCCCGCGTCGGCGTTGCTCAAGAAAGCCGCCGGCATCGCGTCCGGCTCGAAGGAGCCGAACAAGGACAAGGTCGGCAAGGTCACTCGGAAACAGGTGCTTGAGATCGTGAAACTCAAAGGGGCGGATTTGAACGCCTCCTCGGAAGAAGCCGCGATTCGTGTGATCGCCGGCACCGCCCGCAGCATGGGCATCGAAGTTGTCGGATGATTTTTTGAAACCAGAACTGCGGGAGAGCCAAAAACTCGTTCGCACCGCAAACAAAAACATGCCCAGCAAACGCTACAAAAAAGCACTCGAACTGGTGGACGCCACCAAGTCGTATCCGCTCCAGCAGGCCGTGGAAATTCTTGCGAAATTCCCGAAGGCCAAGTTCAACGAAACCGTCGATCTCGCCTTCCGCCTCGGAGTCGATCCGAAGCAGAGCGACCAGATGGTCCGCGGCACCGTTCCGCTTCCGCACGGCAGCGGCAAGGTCGTGCGCGTGCTCGTTTTCGCCAAGCCCGGCCCCTCCGCCGAGGCCGCCCGCCAGGCCGGCGCGGAGTTCGTCGGCTTCGACGACATGATCAAGAAGTGCAACGAAGGCTGGTCGGATTTCGACATCGCCGTCGCCACGCCCGAGGCCATGACCGAGGTCCGCAAACTTGGCAAGGTGCTCGGACCGCGCGGCCTCATGCCCAACCCCAAGACCGGCACCGTCACCGACGACACCGCCAAGGCCGTCAAGGAAGTGAAGGCTGGCCGCGTCGAGTTCAAGGTGGACAAGGCCGGCAACATCCACGTCGCCGTCGGCAAGGCGAATTTCAAACCCGAGCACATTGTCGAGAACGCCCACGCCGTCATCGACGCCGTCGCCAAGGCTCGCCCATCGAGCGCCAAGGGCACGTTCATCCAGAGCTGCACGCTTTCCGCGACGATGAGTCCGCCGGTGCGCTTGGACACGAAGGACTTCGCCGGCGCCGGCGCCCACCACTAACCCGAGGATCTTCCCATGCGCGCTGAAAAGAAATTCATCACCAACGAATACGTCGCCCGGCTCAACGCCTCGCCGTTCTTCATCGTCGTCGATTACACCGGGCTGACCGTGGGTCAGTTCACCGAGCTGCGCAAGCGTCTGCGCGCGGGCGGTTCGGAGGTGCACGTCGTCAAAAACTCCATCTTCCGCGTCGCCGCCAAAGAAGCCGGCGTGGCCGACTTGACCGGCACGCTCGCCGGGCAGCTCGCCGTCGTGACCGGCCAGCGCGACGTTTCCGTCGCGGCGAAGGTCGTGAAAACTTTTGCCAGCGAGTTTGAAAAGCCGAAGGTCCGCTTCGGCTACCTGAAGGACCAGCGGATGGAAGCGGCCGAGATCAACACGCTCGCCGACCTGCCGTCGATGGAAGTGCTCCGCAGCAAGCTGCTCGGCGTGCTCCAGGCTCCGGCGACCAAGCTCGTCGCGCTGCTCAACACCCCGGCGTCGCAACTCGCGCGCGTGCTTCAGGCCCGCGTTGATAAAGGCGCCTAGCGCACACTTTCGTTGAACGAAAACCCTTTCCCGACGCTCTAATGGCGGCGGGGTAAACCGAAACAAACCACTAACCAAAGAGTAAATCGTCGGTTCACAGGCCGTGGACTGAAAGCCGCGGTGGCCGCCGCGGGCGACGAGACTGAAAGGCAAACATGGCTGACATCGCATCAATCGTAGAACAACTGGGCAAGCTCACCGTCGTTGAGACGGCTGACTTGGTGAAACAACTTGAAACCGCATGGGGCGTGACTGCTGCGGCTCCGGTGGCCGTCGCCGCCGCTCCGGCGGGTGGTGGTGCCGCGGCTCCGGCCGCCGCCGCCCAG